>JACQFP010000041.1 GCA_016200005.1 Verrucomicrobiota bacterium
ATCAGGAGGCGAGCGTCATCAAGTTCGTCAACCAGATCATCTGGGAGGCTTACAAGGACCGCTCCGCGGACATTCATTTTGAGCCGGCGGAAGATGAACTGCGGATTCGGTATCGCATCGACGGCATTCTGCATCAGACGCCAATGCCGCCGCAGCTCAAGCGTTATCAAGCGGCGCTCATCTCCCGCATCAAGGTCATGTCGGGAATGAACATCGCCGAGAAGCGGCTGCCGCAGGACGGACGCATCAACGTCCGGATCAAAGGCGAGGAGATCGACATCCGCGTTTCCACGGTGCCGACGGTGTATGGCGAAAGTGTTTCGCTGCGTTTGCTCACGCGCGGCAAAATATTTCTGAGCCTCGACAAGCTCGGGTTTTCGCAGTTGGAGGAGAACGCCATCCGAGAGATCATTCTCAAACCGCACGGCATTTTTCTAGTCACCGGGCCGACGGGTTCGGGCAAATCGACTTCGCTCTACGCTTTTCTGAGCACGATCAATTCGGTGCACAAGCGCATCATCACCATCGAAGAGCCGGTGGAATACGAACTCAAAGGCATCAATCAGATTGCCGTGCGCGCGGACATCGGCCTGACGTTTGCGATGGGGTTGCGTCACATTCTGCGCCAGGACCCGAATGTCATCATGGTCGGGGAAATCCGCGATTTGGAGACGGCGGAGATCGCCATTCGCGCGGCGTTGACCGGTCACTTGGTCTTCAGCACGCTCCATACAAACGATGCGCCGAGCGCATTCACTCGCTTGATCGACATGGGCATTGAACCGTTTCTCGTGGCCTCATCGGTGGAGGCGGTCATGGCGCAACGGTTGGTGCGCAATATCTGCCCAAACTGCAAGGTCGAACAAAAGGTTGAAGCCGATTACCTGCGCCGGATTGGGTTTCCCGCGGCGGACATCGAGTCGGCCAAGGTCTGGCGTGGTGCGGGGTGCGAGGATTGCCGTCAACTCGGCTACCAGGGACGGCAGGGCATTTATGAACTGCTCATTTTGAATGAAGCTCTCCGGCCGCTCATCCTGAACCGCGCGGCGTCGTCCACGATAGCGCAAAAAGCGATTGAGCAAGGCATGCGAACCTTGCGCGTGGATGGCTGGAACAAAGTCAAGGAAGGCAAGACGACGATCGAGGAAGTCTTGCGCGTCACCCAAATCGAGGAGCATCTGGACGCGCTGGTGGATGATTCCAAGACCGAAATGTGGGTGAAGCCGTGAAGACCAAACGCTGTAATGGAGTGTTGGAGTGTTGGAGTGTTGGAGTTCTGCATTACTCCATTACACCACAACTCCTTTTCCTCGCCTTCTGATCATGGCTCGCTGGCATTCTTGTAACGTGCTGCACGTCGGTCAGGAAACCCGGCAGGTCTGGCAATTCGACGCCAGCAAGGACGATTTCGTTCTGGATCGCGAACAGACCATTCCTGCGGGCGCGCCTTTGCCGGACCACCTGATCGGAAAAAGCTGGCGCTCGCTTTGGCAACGCAAGTTGAACATCGCCTGGTTGCCGTCGGAGCGGGTCTTCCTGCGGGTGCTGCATTTGCCCGTGAGTGATTTTGCGGAGACGCTCGCCATCGTGGACCTGCAACTGGAAAAAATTTCACCGCTACCCGTCGCGCAGATTGTCTGGAGCGTCCAGGTCCTGCCTCAAGTGGTGGACAAACTCCAAACCGTGGTGGTTGTCATTGTCGCGCGCAGTCTGGTGGAGGAATTTCTCGGGCAGTTGGAGGGGCAGGGGTATCTGGCGGATCGACTCGAAGTCCCATTGCTCGATCAACTGCTGGCCACCCCAATCAGCGGCGATGGGGCGTGGATTTATCTTGGCGGCACCGGCGGAAAAACCACCGGCCTTGTCGCCTGGTGGTACGGCGGGGCGTTGCGGAATCTCGGCCTGGTCCATTTGCCGGCGGGCGAGCGGCGCGGGGACGTCTTGAAGGAGCAACTGGCGCAGATGACTTGGGCGGGGGAACTGGAAGGGTGGTTGACCTCTCCGCCGCGCTGGTTTTTGGTGGTCAATGATGCCACGGCTGCTGATTGGCAGCCGATCTTCAGCCAATGGCCGGATCAATCGCTGGAGATCGTCGCGCCGCTGTCGCCGCCGGAATTGGCCGCGCTGACGGCCAAACGGTCGGCCGAGTCCAAGCCCGAAACGAATCTAATACCGGTGGAGTTTCCGAAACGTTACCACCAGCAATTTGTGGATCGCCTGTGGATGCGCGGCTTGGTGGCGGTGGGGGCAGTTTACATGGTGGGAGTGGCAATTTATTTCGGAGCGCTGACGGTATTGAATTACCGTTACGACAAGGTCGCCAAGGAGGTGGCCGGCTTGGGGCGCAGTTATACCAACTCCATCAACCTCAAACTGCGCTACGAAGTATTGAAAGACCGGCAGGATCTGAAATTTGCCGCATTGAATTGCTGGAAAGTGACGGCGGAATTGTTGCCAGAGGATGTTTCGCTGGCCAGCCTCGATCTAAAAAGCGGTAGAACACTTACTCTTACCGGCACCGCGCCAGCGGATAAATTCGAGCTGGTGACCGGCTTTTACGAAGCGCTCCGCAAGACCGCCGTCAACAACCTGCCGATGTTTGATAAGGAGAAAAGCGTGACTCCGACCACCCGGCAGAATCCAGACGGCAAGACCCTCACTTGGAGCTTTAACTGCGAACTCGCACGCGCGGAGGAGAAATGAGCAGTTATCTTGATAAACTCAATCTGCGCCCGCAGGAACGCCGGCTGCTCGTCGCCGTGGCGGCCATCGTCTTTATCGTGCTCAACATCTGGCTGGTGTGGCCCCACTTCAAGGACTGGGGCCAAGTGAAAAGCAAAATGAGAGAAGCGCAAAGAAAACTCGAAACCTACCAGACAGAAGTCAAAAAGATTCCTGAATATGAAGCCCGCGTGAAAAGCTTGATGGGCGATGAGGCAGTGGTATTGCCGGAAGACCAGGCCATACAATTCTTGAGCATTGTCCGGAATCAGGCCGCCCAAAACGGGGTCGTGATCGTCAACAATTCCCGCGTCAGCAGCAGAACCAATGAAAGTTTTGTGGAACAGACGCAACAAATCAGTGTTCAATCAGGGGAAAAGCAATTGGTAAACTTTTTGTACAGCCTGGGGACAGGCAATTCGATGATTCGTGTCAAAGACTTGAGCCTGCGGCCGGAAGCCAACCGGATGTCGCTGGGCGGCAACGTTACGCTCGTGGCCAGCTACCAGCGCAATGTGGCGGCCAAGCCCACAGCCGCCGCGCCGCCGACTACCCAGGCGTCAAAGCCCACCCCAGCAACTGAGAAACGTGCGGCACCGCCCGAAAAACGAAGCGGCCCCACGACCAACCGCGTTGCCTCGCCGACCGACCGCCGGCCAAAGCCGACGGATAAACCAACCACCTCAACCAATAAACGATCGTGAAAACCACACTGCTTCTTTTGCTGATGACCAGCCTCGTTTTGCTGGCGCAAGCACCGCCGGATGGGTATCCTGCTGCCCCGGCCGCCAACGCGGCCACCATTACGAACCGTGACGAACTTCTGCGGCGCGCCATGAGGGATCGGTTGGCCGGCAAAACCAACGTCACCATTGTTCCGACGATCAACCCTACGGCGACGAATGTTCCAGCCAAGCCAACTGCCGCTCCCGCTTTGCCGACGCTACCGGCTGCCACCGCTCCTCAACCTGCAGCGACCACTCCGGTGCCCACGGCGCCCGGCGCGCCCAAGCCGGACGAGACGCTCGTGGCCATTCCTCCGCCGGGCGGCACCAATGCGCCCGTTAATCCAGAAGATGAAAAAGGGTTCGAAGCTGGTGTAATCAATTTTCCGGCAGTTGACATTGAGGATGTGCTGAAAATCTACGCCATGTATGTTGGTCGTACGGTCTTGCGCCCATCGGTTTTGCCCGCCCCGAAAATCACGCTGGTAAATCAAACCCCGCTGACCCGAAAGGAGGCCATTCAAGCTTTGGACAGTGTGCTCGCTCTGAACGGCATCACGATGATTCCGTCGGGCGAGAAATTTGTTAAAGCGGTCCCTTCGACGCAGGCGATGCAGGAAGCCGCCGCTTTCAGCAAGTTGGACGGTAGTCAATTGCCTGAAGCCGCGCAATACATCACCCACATCGTGCAACTCAAGTATGCCCGACCCAGTGAAGTGGTGCCGGTGCTGCAACCCTTCGCCAAGATCCCCAACAGCATCCTGCCGGTCGAAAGCAGTCAGATTCTGGTGATCCGGGATTACGCCGAAAACGTGAAACGCATGTTGGAATTGATCAAGCAGATCGACATCATCATTCCGTCGGAAATCATCTCGGAAGTCATTCCCATCAAGTACGCGCTGGCTGGCGACATCGCTTCCGTTTTGAGCAGCCTGACCACGGGTGGCGGCGGCGTCAGCGGAGGAACCACCACGGGCCGCACTGCGCGCGGACCGTCGGCTATGGGCCGCACGGGAGCGGGCGGCGTTGGCTCGCGAGGTGGCATTGGTGGGTACGGCACCGGGACGCTTGCTCCTGGTGTTCCGGGACAACCGGGCACGCCCATTGGAGGATTGGGAGTCAATCCCACCCAACCGGGCACTTCGTTTCAGCAACGCTTGCAGAACATCGTCAACCGCGCGCAGCAGGCGGGTGAATTTCAAATCATTGGCGAGGCGAAAATCATTGCCGATGAACGCACGAACTCCTTGTTGATCTTCGCCAGCAAGCAGGATCTGGCCGCCATCAAGGACATCGTTGCCAAACTGGATGTCGTCCTCGCCCAGGTGTTGATCGAGGCGATCATCATGGAGGTGTCTCTCGACGACACCCGCAATTTGGGCGTGAGCTATCTGGGAAATCCCAAGGGCAACGGTTATTTCAGCGGCGTTGGCGCAATCAAGAACCACAGTGACTTTTTGAACCTGGGGAACTTCGCCAGTGGCGGAACGAATGCCGCCGGCGGTCTTCCCGGCGGATTCAGCTACTTCGGAAAATTCGGCAATGACTTGGAAGCCACAGTAACGGCCATCGCTACGGACGCCAGGATCAACGTGCTGTCTCGCCCACGCATCCAAACTTCGCATGCGGTCGAGGCCCGGTTGAAGATCGGCGATACCGTTCCCTACGTCAGTGGCACTTATTTCAATGGCATCGGTGGCGGCGCCAGTTCCCAATACCAGCAGACTTTTGTTGGTATCGAACTCGACGTTTTGCCATTGATCAACCCAGAAGGTCTGGTGGTCATGGATATTACTCAAGACATTCAACAGCTTGGGACGCCCACGATTATTGATGGGAATCCTGTACCGACCACCACGCAGCGGAGTGCCTCTGCAAAGGTATCGGTGAGGGATCGTGAAACTATCATCCTGGGTGGATTCATTAGTTCCACGAAGAGTAACTCCAAATCCGGTGTCCCGTTGCTTAAGGACATCCCTCTGCTCGGTTATCTGTTTCGCAGCACCAGCGATTCAACCAAGCGGGTCGAGTTGGTGGTATTGATGCGTCCGACGGTTTTGCCCACGCCCGAAGCGGCGGCGTTGCAGGCTACCGTGGAGCAGGAAAAATTGCCCGGGGTCAGAAAAGCTGAAGCCGAATTCAAAGCCGATGAGACCAGACGCTTGAAACAGGCGGAAAAGGACACCTTCAAAGAGTAATCGGTCCGACGGTTGAAATTCCAAATGACAGCGTCCGAACTAATCTTACATCAGCTCAGGAGATCTTTTTTTCGTTCGGCACCGGCAGTTGCATTGTCATTCGTCCTGTATTGCCAGCCACGGGCGTACGCGGCAGGGACCGTCACCAACTGCACTTCCATCGATTTGCTGACGGCTCTGAGTGGCGGCGGGCTGGTGACGTTCGCTTGCAGCGGCACCATCAACCTCACCAACAGCCTCACCATCACAAACGACACCGTGCTGGATGGCAACAGTCACGCGGTGATCATCAGCGGCTTGGGTGGCATTAATGCCGTGCGCGTGTTCAACGTAAACACCGGAGTCAACTTCACCATCGCCAACCTGACCCTAGCCAACGGCAAGAGCACGAACGGCGGCGCAATTTTCAACAACGGCGGCAGCGTGGTGGCCACCGATTGCATTTTTGCCGGCAACACGGCCATTGGCATTGACGGCTTTGCCGGCGCGGATGGTAAGAGTCACCCGGACGCAGGCGCCAATGGGGTCCATGGCGGTGCTGGCGGTGTGGGTCTGGGCGGCGCGATTTACAATCTGGGTGAAATTTCGCTGAGTCGCTGTTCATTTCAAACCAACAGTGCCACCGGTGGCGATGGTGGCAGCGGTGGCAATGGCGGCGATGGCGGTTCGCAGGGTGGCGATGGCGCGAATGGTGGCGACGGCGGCAATGGCTTTGGCGGCGCCATCTACAGCGTGGGAGGAGTCTTCGCGACCAATTGTTCTTTTGCGAACAACTCCGCCGTTGGTGGGAATGGCGGCGCGGGTGGCAGTGGCGGCAGTGGCACATTTCCCGGCTTCAATGGGAGCGGTGGTGCCGGGGCTTCAGCGGCGGGAGCAGGACTTTATTCTCTTGGCCCTTCCACGATTTTGAGTTCCACGTTTTCAGACAACAGCGCGCGCGGCGGGAACAGCGCGACCGCGGGTCAGGCGAACAACGGCAACGGACTCGACGGTCAGCGTGGTGGTGAGAGCCTGGGCGGAGGCATTTGCAATCTCGGCAACGGCGCCATCACTAATTGCACCTTCTACGCGAACCAAGCCACGGGCGGCGACGGCGGCGACGGTGGTGATGGTGGTGTGGGCGGCGACGGTGGCAATGGCGGTCCGGCCTCGGGTGGCGGATTTTACAATGCCGGTTTCGCCCTGGCGAACTATTGCACTTTTTCGAGTGGGAGCGCCCTCGGTGGTGCCAAAGGATTGGCGGGCAGCGGGACGTTCTCCGGAAGCGACGGCAGCAATGGCGCAAAACGCGGCGGCAACGTGGCGCGAAACAGCGGCAGTTTCACGTTGAAGAACACGATTATTGCCAACAGCGTGTCCGGCAACAACGGGTTCGGAACTTTCGTGGATGCCGGGCACAACCTCAGTTCGGACAACAGTATCAGCCTTGCCGCCGCCGGAAGTTTGAAGAACACCGACGCCAAACTCGGTGTCCTCACTGACCTTGGTGGTTTCACGCGGATCGTTCCGCTGCTGACGCTCAGTCCGGCCATTGATGCCGCCGACGCTTCTGACTGTCCAGCCGTTGATCAGCGCGACAAGCCGCGTCCGATCGGAATCAATTGCGATATTGGGGCCTACGAATTTGAGCCGACTTTCAGTGTCCAGGGACGACTCACCGAAGGAACAAATGGCGTAGGAGGCGTAACCGTTGCCACCGGGACATTCTCCGGCGTTTCGGATACGAACGGCAATTACCTCATCAGTAATCTGATCTCGAACAGCTACACGGTGACACCCGACCCGGTCGGAACCGGGTTTACTCCGTCCAATCAGGTTGTCACCTTGGGGCCGAGCGTCAGCAACATCAACTTCGTTCTCAACCGCGTGCAAATCACGGCCATCGCATCAACCACCTACGGCCAGTTCAAACTCTCCTTTCTGGGCGGTCCGAGCCGGACCTATCTGATTCAAGCTTCCACCAACCTGCTGTCATGGCAGACCATCTCCACCAACATCTCGCAAACGAACGGCGGGTTTCAATTCAACGATGTCGTGGCGACGAATTTCCCGCGGCGTTTTTATCGGACGGCGACGCCGTAAACAGCGACAAGAATTCTCCTGGTGATGATCTTCTTGTGGAACGCCTGGAAACGGTCGCGCCCTTCAGGCACGGCGAAACCCTGTCTGCCATGCCATCACGGGTTCAAAATCGGCAAGGACCATTGTGTCTGGAGTATTGCGCAGCAGCGGCGGCTTGCATGGTGGTTGGTGGCAACCTCGCCCGGCAGCCGCTGGCGAGATCAGCGCCAGCCGGAAAGCGAACTGAACCAAGCCCGTGGCGGTGGCAACCATCGGGGGCAGCACCGGAATCGCCTAGCGCGCCCAAGCCGCAACCGAAGCGGAGCGCGGAATTTATTCCGCTGCGACTCTCGCCCCGCTGTACCGCCTGGAAAGTTCGGCGCGCTCGAACCGTCGGACGTTGAAGCGGAATAAATTCCGCGCGCCACAATCTTCGCAAGATGTGACGATGTTGCGAGATACCGTTGCAAAGCGCACAACAAAGCCCCGGCTTTCTGCTAGACGCCTCCTTCCGCCGTGTTAGACTGTATTCGGTATGTCAACCCATGCTCCAGCAGCACCACAAAAGATCAACCTCCGTCGCCCGGACGTCATGGCGGCGGTCCAGGCCCAGGTCTTGTCGCATTATCGCAGCGAACTGGTGGAACGCATCCGCGCCAATGGCTACGTCCTCTCGGCGGACGGTTTGTTGACCGTTAAGTTGGCGAAGGAATTTGGCTTCTGTTACGGCGTCGAACGCGCCATTGACCTCGCCTACGCCGCGCGCAAATCTTTTCCGCCTGAGAAACGCATCTTTCTGCTCGGCGAAATCATTCACAACCCCGAGGTCAACGATCAAATCCGCAACCTCGGCATCAAGACCATCTCCAACAAACCGACGGACGAGGAGATGAACCAACTGCGCCGCGAGGACGTCGTCATCATTCCCGCCTTTGGCACGGAAGTCGCCACGCGCCGCAAGCTGGAAGAGAAGGGTTGCGTGCTCGTGGACACCACCTGCGGCGACGTGATGAGCGTGTGGAAGCGCGTCCGTCAATACACCAAGGACAAAGTCACCAGCATCATCCACGGCAAGGCGTGGCACGAGGAAACCAAGGCGACGAGTTCGCAGGCGACGGCGAACGGTGGCGGGCATTACCTCGTGGTATTCACGCTCGCGGAGACGGATTACGTCTGCAATTACATCGTCAACGGCGGCAATCGCGCCGAGTTCCTCGAAAAATTCAAAGGCGCATATTCCGAGGGCTTTGATCCTGATCTTCATTTGCAGGCCATCGGCGTGGCCAATCAAACCACCATGTTGCGCGGTGAAACCGAGGAGGTGCAACACCGATTGAAGGCCGCCATGATCAGGAAATACGGCGAGGCGGAGATCGACAAGCATTTTCGCTTTTTCGACACGATCTGTGGCGCGACGCAGGACCGCCAGGATGCGTTGCAAAAGCTGTTGCAGGAACCACTCGACCTGTTGCTGGTCATTGGCGGGTACAACTCCTCCAACACGTCGCACCTGGCGGAAATGGGCGAGGCGAAACTCCCAACGTATTTTGTCAAGAATGCCGCCAAGATGGAATCCGACAAATTGATCAAACACTACGACCAGCACAAAAGTCAGGAGGTCGAAACGCGCGACTGGCTGCCGGCGGGCAAGATCACCGTCGGCGTCACGGCCGGGGCTTCCTGTCCGAACAACCTGATCGAGGATACCATCCGCCGACTGTTCGAACTACGCGGAGTTTCCGTCCGCGAGTTATTGGCGAACTGACCTTGCGCCGTGGCCCGGATTCTCCAACTGGCACTCCGCATTTGAAACAATGCCCCGCACGCGCGAACAACTCGAACAGATCGAACGACAAAACCTCGCGCCTTACGCCCAGTTCAGCGCCGACACCCGCGGCCGGATCTATGACGAACCGCCGCCAAAATGGCGCACTCAATACCAACGCGACCGCGACCGCGTCATTCACTCACGCGCGTTTCGCCGGCTCGAATACAAGACGCAGGTTTTTCTGAACGGCACGGGTGATCATTTGCGGACGCGGCTCACGCACACAATGGAAGTCGCGGCCATTGCCCGCAACATCGCCCGCGCCTTGAAGCTGAATGAAGACCTCGCGGAGACGCTGGCGTTGGCACACGACCTCGGCCATTCGCCGTTCGGCCACAAAGGCGAAATGGTTTTGAACAAGCTCATGAAGGGCCACGGTGGCTTCGAGCACAACCGACAAAGCCTGCGCGTCGTCGAGGAATTGGAACAGAAATATCCCGGCTTCGCCGGTTTGAATCTGACTTGGGAAGTCCGCGAAGGACTGGTCAAGCATCACACCAGTTACGATCATCCCGGCAAACGCAAAGGGTTCGACGCCAAATCCTCGTCGCTCGAGGCGCAGGTCGCCAATCTTTCCGATGAGATTACCTATTACAGCCACGATCTCGACGACGGATTGGATTCGGAACTGTTATCGGAAAGAAAACTCAGTCGCGATGTCCGCATCTGGCATCACGCCGCGCGCAAGGTAAAAAAAGAACATGGCGATTTACCGGACGAATGCCGCCGCTACTTCATCATTCGCTGCCTCATCGATGAGCAGGTCACGGACGTGGTGGAAACCACCGAGCAACGAATTCTCGATGCCAAAGTCAAAACTGCCGACGATGTGCGGTTGCAACCGAAACCGCTGGTCCAATACAGCCCGAAACGGCGCGAACTCAATCTGGAACTGCGCGATTATCTTTACGAAAACTTGTATTTCAATCCCGTGGTGCACGAGCCGAATTCGCGCGCGGTGCGGATGCTGGAGGAATTGTTCAATTATTACCTGGAACACCCGAAGGAAATTGGCGGGCAGGCGCAGAAGCGCGCACGCAAAGCCGGCCGCCACCGCGCCATTTGCGATTACATCGCTGGCATGACCGACCGCTACACCATCCTGGAGCACCAACGGTTGTTTGGCTTGAAGATTTGAAATCGCTGGAGTCCAAGCTTCAGCTTGTTTTTTGCACCGTAGCGCGAACCCGGACAAGCTGAAGCTTGAACTCCAACCTCGACTTCACCTTTCGGCCAACAACTCCTCAATCTTCGCCTTGATCGCGGCGTAATCCTTGTCGCCTTTCACATACTGGCCGCCGGGATGGATGTGGCGGATGACGCCTTTGCGGTCGATGAGAAAACTGACGCTTGTCCACGCCTGCTCATCGCGATCGAGCCACCAGCGGTGCAGCGTTTTCCAATCGGAATCAATCGCCACTGGAAATTTGAATTCGAATGACTCTGAAAACTTTTTTACATGTTCCACGTTCAGCGGCTCACTTGATTTGTGGTGGTAAAGACCGACCACCTCCAATCCTTTCTGATGGTAGTTCGCGTAAAACTCATTGAGCGCCGGCGCGGTCGCGGCGCAGTACGGACAGTCCGGGGCCGTCCACCAGCGCACCAACACCACCATGCCCCGCAGGTTTGCGAGCTTCAAAGGCGGCGAGTTCAACCAGTGATCAACCTGCCATTCCGACGCTTTGGTGCCGATGAGCTTTTCCGCCCCGACGGCACCAAGCGCGGCGAACACAAACATGGAACAAAGCAAACCAACCGCGAAACGCTGTCCAATGTTTGTTTTGAGATTGCTCGACCTCATCAATAATGCCATGTCGCAAGATACACCAAACCCGGATCACGGGCTTGCGCGCGGTTGGATGGTAATCTTGTTGTCCTTGACTTCGAGGCTTTCGATTTTACGGATTGTCTCCGCATTCTTCGGATCGCGATAGACATCCTTCGCCAGGTTTTCATTTCTCAACCGGGCCATGAAAGTTTCGGGAAGCGGTTTGTTCTTCACCACGATGGAATCCGCAGTGACAATCAGAACCCCGTTTTGCAAGGACGCCTTGAACGAAGCGGCACCATTGAGATAGCGCCCCTTGGTGAATGGTATCCCGGTCTCGCCCAGCGGGATGCTCAACTGCCCTTTGATCTTGTCGCCTTCGATGGACACGTAAAACCTGTCTTTGAGTTGCTTGGTGTTCGTTCCATTGGCGATCAGCGCGTTGATCTCATCGCCGCTCAGCACCAGCGGCGAAACATTTGTTTTTTTGTCCACACTTTCCTTGAACGCAGTCACACGCTTGTCCAAAGCCTCATATTGCGCCGCGGGCATTTCCACCTTGGGCAACGCCATCGGGCTGGTATCGGTGTACGTGTTGATCAGGTTCTTGACGTAGTTGACGGCGAGCACAGCCATGATGCCGACGACCACGGCGATGACAACCACGGTCAGGCAACCGTAGAAAAAACAACCGCGGCGCTTTTTGGTCTTCGGAAGAGGAGTTTGTTGGTAAGTCATAACAGGGCCTTTGGTTTTGCAGGACCATGGGCCATTTCTCCGCGATAGACAATCCCAAATCGTTGCCGCAATTACCCCCGCCCAACCTCCGATAAGATTACTTCCTCGCCTTCTGCAAATAAGGCCGAGGATGAATCCGCGGCGGCAAGGGAATCGGCTTCGGCAGCGGCTCTGCTTTGGGAGGCGGCGCGCCGGTTTGGGATTCCACGACGTGAAGTTCCGACATCCACTGAGTCGCGCCTGGATTGACTTCGCCGATCTTGTTTTCAGGAAACTTCATCTCGCCCATGTTGAATCCACCCAATGGGCCTGTGGTCGCGGTGGGTTCGCTCGCCGGATGCTCGAGCGTTTGGGTGGTTGAGGCGGTGAGAAAGCACTGATAACCGTTGACGAGCCATTCGAGTTTGCCGGTCTCGATATCGACCAGCAATCCATGAACCGGTATGTTCGGGCCAATCAGCGGGCTGGACCTCACGACTTCCACGCCACGCAAAACGTTTTGTCGCTCGCTGGCAAAAAGACCAAAGAACTCGGTCAGGTTTTGCGGCAACTTGGCAGGATCAATGCCCAACGCCTGGAAACGGCTGGTCAATTCCATCACCGAAGTCTTGCGCACCAGACAATCGGTGTGGCCGATGATGGCGATCTCCCGCCCGCCCTTGACCGCGCAGGCCAGCGCCAGCGTGCGCGTCATCGAACTCATCGGATCGAAGATGATATTGCCCGCATTGCGCAACCAGATGAACTGCTTCTCCGGCACGCCGAGCACTTCCGGTATCAACGGATTCAATCGAACGTCTATGCACGTCAGCGCGGCAATCGGCAACGCGTCCTCAAAGTCCGCCGGATGCAAACCGGCGGTCTCGTCACCCGCCAGCGCGCGGTGATTGGCGTCAAGGATGGCTTCAAAGAGGCGCATGATGAATGTTTAAAACAGTGTTTGGTCATCGCCTGAATCAAGCAGGACCTCTGGCGGAGCGCTTTGAACTGGCTGACGGTTCGGAGCTGACCTGCGGAGGGTGTGGCTGCCAACCGTACCTGGCAAAATTAGCGCATCGTTGGCCATCGATCCGCTTCGGTTCGTTCGCTTGAGTTCCACGTGAGGCACGAGCTCTATCCTAGTCTTGCCCCGCCCGGAGGCAATCCCAAAACAGGAATTTGTGTCCATTGCGGTTGATCCCCGGTCAAGGCTTCGTGTTCTTTGCCGCCTCCCGCGCCAGCCGCAGCAGTTCCCAATAGGGCGGCATGTAGCCGCGCTCGGTGTTGAACTGCTCCGCTTTCTCCATCACGCGCGCTTGGATGGCCGCATGATGTTGCGTCAAGCGGTCCACTCGCAAGGCGGTCGTGGCGTTCATGCCTTCGGGAATCGGGCCGACTTTGCCAAACCAATTCAGCAGCACGCTCCACGCTTTCGCGAGACGCACCAGCGGCAGCAACCAGCGATTGTAATCCAAATTCTCGCCGCGCTCGGCGGATTCGAGCATCACATCAATCACCGCATTGTCCACGTGGTCTTTGAACAACGTGTCCGGGTCGCGCCATTCGGCCACGACGCACAGTTGCGGATCGTATTCGAGGTCGGACGGTTCCTGCGTTTCAAAATGCCGGACCCCCAACGCGGAAAGCCACGCCGTCACGCCCGGCGTGGAGAGATGTGACAGGCCCATCCACAACTTCACGCCAAAGGGTTGATAGGCCGACGATGCGACTTCCGAGCAAAACTGGTTGGTGGGGTCGGTGTAGTCCATCGCGAAGTCATAAGCGATATGTTGCTTAAGAGCGTTGCTCAATGCGAGCGATGCGGCTTTGTGCGGCAGCATCGGATCGGCCACGAGCGCGGGCAGATTGCTACGTAGTCGCAACAGCATGACGCGGAGTTTGGTTTCCTCCAAATACGCCTCGATGGAACGCGTTACCACTCCGCACTCGATGTGCGCTTCGATGACGGAGGCGCTCTTGGTTTGCTCGTCCACGTGCGCCAGCGCGATGTGTGAGAAGTTTCCGGGAAAATCATTGCCGCGCGCGATGAGCGCCGACGTCGCCGCGCCGCCGCGCGAAGCGAGAATGTCGCCGCTGTGAAGGGTGACGCTGCGCACCACGGCGGATGGCGCGGTGGACGGTTCGTTGTCGCAGATGATCAAGGGCTGGAGTTGGGCGCGCGGCGCTTGCAACATAACTTCCTCCACTGCGGCACGAGTGCCATAGAGCGCGCGATAAAGTCGCTCGCGCGTCGCAGGCGCGGTCATGCTCCACAGTTCCGACTGACGCTTCACGATGCTGCGGATGCGAGCCGACAATTCCAGAAACTCCGGGAGGCGTTGAGGATTGGCGGCCACCATCGGCGCGGTGTGAAAGAAGTTGGTTTCGAGTTGGTCAAAGACTGGCGCATCTGACGGAAGCGCGGCGGCTTGGGCGGTGAGTGTCAGTTTCTTGAGTTGTTGCAGCGATGCATCCATGCGCTCCGTCAACTCCTTGCGGTCGAGCGACCGGGCGTTTTGGAAATCCAGTTCCAGCACCGACCAAAACTGATCGCGATTCCAGGCGAAAGGTTGTTTGCCGGCGCCCAACGGTTTCGGCGGCGGCGATTCGGGAAGCAGCAACAGCAGATACAACGCAACCAACGCTAGAACGCTCCGAAATGAAATGCGCCGCCAGCGAGTTCGGCGGTGAGGTTGGTCTTGCACGAGCCGAGGTTAAGCTGACGGCGCATCTCGGTTCAAGCGCGCGGCAGTCGTTGCACAGAACCGCGCAAATGGGTAGCATGTAGGACATGAACACGCCCTGGTCGGAATTGAACCGAAGAACTTTTCTCAAAGCCTCCGCCTTTTCCATCGGCGGGCTGGCGCTCGGTCGTAGCCAGCTCTTCGCCGCGGAAAAGAAGTCCCCGTCCGCAACAGCCAAGGGAATGCTCGCTTCGGACCTGCCCAAAGGCAGCGCTCCGCCAACGCTGGCCTTCCCCCACTTCCCGGACCGCCTGCACGCCTTTGTCTGGCGCAACTGGCCGCTCGTGCCAATGGAGCGCCTCGCCAAAGTTGTCGGCGCAAAACCAGCGGACATTCTTCGCATCGGAAAATCAATGGGCCTGGCCAAGCCGCCGCGCATCACCGCCGACCTGCAGCGCCGCTCTTACATCACCGTCATCAAACGCAACTGGCATTTGTTGCCGTATGAACAGTTGCTGGAATTGCTCGACTGGACGCCGGAGCAATTGGCATTCACGCTGCGCGAAGACGACTTTCTCTACGCCAAGCTCGGCAGCCTCAAGCCGCAGTGCGAACCGCTGAAGTACATTCCGCCGGACGAAAAGACATTGGCGCGTCAACGCGAAATCGCCCGCATACTTCACGAAGAATTTCCCGCTGGCGTCGGCCAGATTGACGAACCGCTGTTCGGCTTTGTCACCAAACTCTCTGCGCCATCGTCCGGCTCACGCATCACGCATCACGCATCACGCTCCGCCTTCTCCCCGCGCTACTGTTATTCCTACTTCGCGCTCTACGGTGATCCGTTGCTGGAAACGGAAGCTGATCCCTTCCCTGACGGTTTCCTCGCGCGACTCGCTGCGGTGGGCGTAAACGGCGTCTGGTTGCAAGCCGTCCTCTACAAACTGTCGCTGTTCCCGTGGGACGCCAGCCTCAGCGCGCATTATCAAGAGCGACTCAAGAATCTACGATCACTCGTCGCGCGCGCGCGCAAACACGGCATCGGCGTTTATCTTTACCTCAACGAACCGCGCGCCATGCCCCTGTCCTTCTTCGAGACCCGGCCCGAATTGAAAGGCGTCGTCGAAGGCGATCACGCCACGCTTTGCACAAGCAATCCCGACGTTCAGAAATATCTCACCGACGCCGTCGCCTCGATTTGTCGCGCCGTGCCTGACCTCGCCGGTTTCTTCACCATCAGTGCCTCGGAGAATCTGACCAACTGCTGGTCGCACAACGGCGGCGCGAAATGCCCGCGCTGCGGCAAACGTTCGCCCGGCGAAGTCATCGGCGAACTGCACGGTTTGTTTCACGAAGGCATCCGCAAGTCCGGCAACGCAACCGAACTCATTGCCTGGGATTGGGGTTGGGCGGACAAGTGGGTGGAAGAAATCATCAATCGATTGCCAGCGGGCGTCGCCCTTCAGAGCGTCAGCGAATGGAGCATCCCCATCGAACGCGGCGGAGTGAAACAAGTCGTTGGCGAATACTCAATCTCCACCATCGGCCCAGGCCCGCGCGCAACCAAGCACTGGGAACTGGCCCGCAAACGCGGACTGAAAACCATCGCCAAGATTCAAGCCGGCAACACCTGGGAACTCTCGGCGACGCCTTACATTCCGGCCGTGGAAAACGTGGCGCAACACGCCGCCAATCTCCGCAATGCACACGTCGATGGTCTGATGCTCGGCTGGACGCTTGGTGGTTATCCTTCGCCCAACCTGGAAGTCGTTTCGGAGATTGGTCAGAGCGCCGACCTTACACCCGCGCAAGCGATGCAGAATGTCGCGCGACGGCGTTTCGGTCCGGCACTGGCGCCGGCAGTCGTGAAAGCGTGGCATGAGTTCAGCGTGGCTTTCTGTGAGTTTCCCTATGGTGGCGGACTCTATTCAACGCCGATGCAGGTCGGCCCTTCGAATTTGCTCTGGGAAAAGCCGAGCGGTTACGCCGCGACCATGGTCGGCTACCCGTATGACGACCTCGACGGTTGGCGCGCAGCTTATCCCGCGGACGTTTTCATCGGGCAATTTGAAAAAATCGCCGACGGATTTGATCACGCCATC
Source organism: Verrucomicrobiota bacterium (assembly GCA_016200005.1). Lineage (NCBI taxonomy): Bacteria > Pseudomonadati > Verrucomicrobiota > Verrucomicrobiota bacterium. The sequence goes on from JACQFP010000041.1 coordinate 16,808, forward strand.
GTCGAACTAAAGGCCGCCGCAAAGAACGTGAAACTCTCCAGCATCGAACAGCGAACGTTTGCAGAAGAACTCAGTGTGACCGAAGCTGCGGCAATTCATTTCCGTAGCTCAGCCAACCAATCCCGCTTCGTCCAAGCGCGTCGTAAGCTGGCCGATGCGAAGAACACGGCGGAAGCTGCGCCCGCGTTGAAAACCTTGGAAGCAACAGTCAAAGATGAAATCGCGCTCGCCAGGAAGTTGTACGAAATTCAAATGCGCGATTCGCGAATCGGTTTTGAAGCTACCAACCAATATTACTACATCCCGATTGATCTGGCGGAAAAAGTATTGAACAGCCACGACTTGCTGACTCGTTGGTTGCCAAGCCAAAAGGTAAAATGAGAACACTGGAAGTCGTTGCTTTCGTACTTGCTCCAGTTTGAAAGCGATTTAGCATCACATTGAATGAATCCCAACCGACATAGTGGACGTGCAATTGCCTCGTCGATGCCAGGTTGGAAGGGGCAGCCATGATCAGATTCCTCTCATCACGCCGCAGAACCTTCGCGGTTCTGCTTGTAGTCGGCTTCCTGCTTGGAGCCGCTTATCTGCTCTTGAAACCGGAGTCTCCTCGTATCAACGCGGGGGATTTCGTAGCCACCACAACCGCCTCGGTTGGCGTGCCGCCCAATGCGACTTTGATGGATAGAATCTTTATCACGTGGACCAGCTTTTCCCGAAGGTTTCGCCGCCCAGGTTCGGCGACTTCGGCCACGTATTCCTTTCCACCCAACGGAACTAATCTCTGTTCCATCCACGGGTTGCTTAACCAATGCATGGAGATTTCTGGCTCCCGCTACTTGATAGCCAACGAGGTCGCCGCAGGAACTGTCCTGTTTGGTCACACAAATGTGCTTAATGGCGCTCAGTGGGTAAAAGCCTTTGAAGATGCGTTGCGAACAGGAACGCCCGAATGGTTTGACCCCAAAGCAAAATCATTCCGCAAGGAAAAGCTCGTTTTGGTACGACATGATCAATGGACTGTGCTGGTATTACCAAAAGAGAAGGCATTGCAGTTTCAAGGACCCGCGGCCGCAAACCAGTCCGCAGGGACCATCGACAAGTGAGCCGGCAAGGCTGGACTTTCTCTGGCATGCTGTGCGACACGATTTATCCGCAGCCTTGTCTATTGTGTAGAACATAACTGCATGAAGAGAAAAACCGTCTTTGCTATTGCCGTAGGAATGTTGGTGGTCGGAGTGGTCACATTCAGGCATTACCAGCCAGCCGCGCCCGTACCACCACAAGGTGATTCGCCCTCAACGAAGCACCCGGTTAAACCGCGTCTGCCCGCACCGCGCATGCCAATTACTACTCCGCTCGCCGAACCGCAGACGGATGACTTGCAGTCCACCAACCTGATTGCCCGATTGTTCAATAGGGATGACGTAAATGAGTTAAGCCCGCAGCAACTCGAGGCTTATTTGAAATATAACCGACGGAGTGCAGCAAGCCTCCTCGCCGCTGATCGCACCACAGGCGACCGGACGTTTCTACGGGAAGCGATGGAGAAGTATCCCAACGATCCTCGGGTAGATTTCGCTGCGTGGTTAAGAAGCGAATCCCCCGAAGAACGCCGTCGGTGGCTGGACACTTTCAAACAGTCAGCCCCGGACAACGCGCTGGCGAATTACCTCTTGGCGCGCGATTACTTCAAGTCCGGCCAGAGCGACCAGGCCGTGCAGGAACTTCTGGCCTCCGGCAGCAAACCGATACAAGACTACGCGCTCGACTTTATCCAGAACAGCGAAGAAGCGTACCGCTCCGCAGGCTATTCGGATGCGGAGGCGAAAGCAATGGCCACATCCTCCTTGCTGCTCCCGCAATTGACCGAATTCAAACAAGTAGGTTTGAGCCTGGTGGATTTGGCAAAGGCGTACCGGCAGGCAGGCGATGAAGCGTCGGCGCAAGCGGCTTTCCAAATGGCGTCAAACCTCGGCCAGCGCCTCGACGATTCCGGAACGCTCACTTTGATTCAAAGTCTGGTCGGCATCGCCGTTCAACGGAACGTCCTGAACGCAATGGACCCGAACAGCCCGTATGGTGATTCGGGCCAAACCGTGCAAAACCAGATTGACGCGCTGAATCAACGTCGCGCGTCTCTCAACGACATCACCAAGCAAGCCCAGGCTTTGCTGCCCACGATGTCGGAGCAGGATTTGAACACTTATTTCGACCGGCTGAAGCTTTTTGGCGAGGCCGCAACGCTGCGCTGGGCCGTGGACAGATTTGGCCAGCAATGATTGTCCCGGCAGTGTACTAACTACTGCTTTTCCTGACATCCTTCTGAAATATTCCATCGACCGACTTGGGCGGTCTTCGTTAATTTCGCGTCGTGCCCGCGCCATTGCTCAAACTGGACGCTGTCGAAAAATCATTTTCCGGCGTTCGGGCGTTGAAACCAATCCAACTCGAACTGCCCGCCGGAGAAGTGCTCGGTTTGATTGGTGAAAACGGCGCGGGCAAATCCACGCTCATCAAAATTCTGAGCGGTGTCCATGTGCCCGACGGTGGCGTCATCACTTGGGAGGGCCAACCTGTTCGGTTTGGCTCACCCCACGATGCGCTGGTTGCGGGCATCGCCACCATTCATCAGGAGCTGGCGTTTTTCAGTCATCTTTCCGTCGCCGAAAACATGTTACTTGGCGAACCGTGGTCGCGCCGCCGTTGGGGCGGCGTGAACTGGAAACAGCTTCACGCTGAGGCGGAGCGGCGGCTTGAGCATTTTGAATTGACCATTCCGACCCACCGCTTTTTCAGCGAACTCAGTTCCGCGCAAAAACAGGAAGTGGCCATCGCCCGCGCGTTGTCGCGTCAGGCGCGGCTGCTGATTCTCGACGAACCGAGCGCGAGTTTGAGCGAGCCGGAAGTGAAGCGGCTCTTCGCGCATTTACAACGGTTGCGTCGAGCCGGCGTGGCAATTCTTTACGTCACCCATCGGCTCGATGAGATTGTGAAGCTGACCGACCGCGTCGCCATTCTGCGCGATGGCGAACTGGTCGCCTGTTATCCGACGGCGGGAGCCGACGTGAATCGCATGGTGCGCGACATGGTGGGACGTCCACTCGACCAGGTTTATCCGCACACACGGCGCGGCGTTTCCGGTCCGCCGCTCTTGGAACTGAAGTCGGCCACCTGCGCCGGGATGTTTCGCGACACTTCATTCTCAGTGCAAGGCGGTGAGATCGTTGGGCTGGCGGGTCTGGTGGGCGCAGGCCGTTCCGAACTGGCGCGGGCGATTTATGGATTGTATCCGCTCGACAGCGGCGAGATGCGGCTTAACACCCAACCGTGGTCGCCGCGCAACTCACGTCAAGCCGTCGCGAAAGGACTCGTTTACATTCCTGAAGAACGCAAACGTCAGGGTCTGGTGCTCGATCATTCCGTCGGTGCGTCCATCAGCATCGGCTTTTCTGATTTGCTCACGCGTTGGGGATTGATTCCTCGTGCAGCCGAATCCAAACGCGTGCAACGGGCTTTGGAATCGTTTGCCATTCGTAGCACCGGGCCAACGCAAGTGGTCGGCACATTGAGTGGTGGCAACCAACAGAAAACCATTCTGGCTCGCTGGCTCGACCGCGATCCCCAAGTCATCATCCTTGACGAACCAACGCGCGGCGTCGATGTCGGGGCGAAGGCGGAAATCCACGGGCTGATTGATCGACTTGCCGGTCAAGGCAAGGCCGTGCTGTTGATTTCCAGCGACCTGCCCGAGGTGCTCGGCATGAGCGACCGGGTCCTCGTCATGCATCGCGGCACCATCTCCACCGAACTGCGCGGCGAAAGTATGACACAGGAGAATGTGATCCTGGCGGCGTCGGGACTTTAGAACGACTCTCAAAATGAATGTCGAAAACACAACCCCCTCACCCGTCCTAACGGACACCCTCTCCCCATCGGATGGGGAGAGGGACGGGGTGAGGGGCTTTCCGGGCGTTCGGCATCTGCGACATTCTGTTTGCAGTACACTCTATCGGGATGGGAAAGGAAACCGTCGATGAAACAAAGCCGCTACTCGCGCTTCTTGATTCAACGGCTGATTTTTTTGTTTGCCGGCAACTTGCTCCTATTGCTCGCCATTCGTTTGTTGTTGAAGGAGGGCGGTTCATTTGCCGACGTGTTGCAACGCTGCGGTCCGGATGTTGCGCCGATCATTCTGGCCGGGCTGGGCATGACCGGCGTCATCTTCACGGGGGCAATTGATCTGTCCATCGCGTCGATCATCGTCGTGGCCGGAACGGTGTTTGGAATTCTGGTCCAGCGCGGTTTTAGCCCGACGGTTTGTTTCGGCGCATGTTTCGGTGCGGCTTGGAGTCTTGCCATGTTGAATGGCGTTCTGATTCGCAGTCTCAAGATTCCGGCCATCATCATCACGCTGGCGGGCCTGACGTTTTATCGCGGCGCGGCGCTCATTCTCGCGGACATCGGCATCCCGAACTTCGGCGGCAACATCTCGGTGCCGGACGAAGCGTACCACTCGCCCGGGAAACTTTATGGTGGATGGATTGTGTTCTTCGCACTTCTAGCCGCGTTGTTGTGGGAAGCGTTTGCGAAGACGCCGCGACGCTGGCTGGCGCTGGGCAGTTCGGAGGAAGCCTGCCGGCTGCTTGGATTATCGCCGGGACGCATCCTGCAAAGTGCATTTTTCGCGAGCGGCGTTTTTCTTGGCCTGGCCGCGCTGATCTTCGTGACGCGCGTGCAATACATCGAGCCGGCGCGTCTGGCTTTGGGGTTCGAACTGCAGGTCATCGGCGCGGTCGTGCTGGGGGGCACGAACATTTTCGGCGGTGAAGGCAGTTTTGCCGGCACGGTGCTCGGCGCGTTTTTTCTCTACTTCACTGCGCAAGTCCTCACCTACGCCGGTGTGAACCCTTATTTTCAGGAAGCCGTGACCGGCGCGATCATCATCGGCGTGATCGGACTGGACTGCGCGTTGCATCGCCGCCGTAAACTGCTGGAGGAACTCGCGTGAAGAAATGGCTTTTGCCGATACTGTTGCTGGTCGAAGTCGCCTTCTTCACAACCATCGGCGGAACAACGTTCCATTCCGCTGGCGAGTTCACGAACTACTTCAAGAGTTATTTTGCCGATCTGCTGACGCAATCGACGCCGGTGTTGTTGCTCGCGTTTGGCATGACGCTGGTATTGATGACGGCGGGCATCGACCTCTCCGTGGGTTCGCAAGTGGCGCTGGTAGCTTGTGTCATGGCCTCCTTCAAAAGCGGACCACACTTTTGGTGGACGGCGGTGCCGCTGGGTTTGGTGTTGGCAGCGGTGCTTGGACTGGTCAACGGTGCGCTGATTGCCCGGCTCGATATTCCACCGATCATTGCCACGCTGGGAACGATGATCTTCTATCGTGGACTCTGCTTCGTTGTGATGGGTGACTTGGAGAAGTCGCCGTTCATTGAGGTGCCGGGATATGAATGGTTCGGGAAATTCGTCGGTGTGGCGCTCGTCGTTGGAGCGGTATTTGTGGGGGGCGGATTATTCTTTCAACTCTCGCGCTGGCGACGGGAGATTTTGATGCTGGGGGGCAATCGTGTGGCCGCTCGTTACGCCGGCATCCCGGTAACGCGCCGCATCTGCGAGGTCTATGCGCTGATGGGCTTGCTGGCGTTTATTGCAGCGTTGTGTTTTACCGCTCGCAATAGTTCGGTAAGCGCAAGTTCACTCACTGGACTTGAACTGCAAGTCATTGTAGCGGTGGTGCTGGGTGGGACGCGCGTCCAAGGCGGCGGCGGATCGCTGGTTGGAACATTCTTCGGCGTATTGATCATCGCGGTTCTGGATGAGGGTTTGCGCGGCGCGGCGATTTGGGGCGACCAACATCTCCCGTTCAAGATCAGTCATCTGCAATATCTTCTGCTCGGCACGTTGCTGGTGGCGGGTGTGTGGCTTAACACTCGCCTTAATCAACGCAGAACGTAACCGCCGAATTTGTCGGCGGCTACGAGGTTTGTTACCATTGCTGCCGGCCATTGATCTCGGCGGGAGGCACGTCGGGAAACTCGTAGGTGATCGTCCAGTCGGCGGTGAGAGGCAACAGGTCAGCCACCCTCAGTTGTGATTTGACTTCGAATTGCACATTGATGGTCTCGTTGGATTTGGGTTCAAGCGTCAGATGCGCTTCCGCTGGTTTTATGTGGACCTGATCAGTTGAGTTGAATCGCGCACGAAATGTCATCGGCATATCCGTATCGTTCGTGATTTTCAATTTGGTGGCGGCACCGGGAAAAGTCACGTCGCCGCGAAATTTCCCTCCCCTGATCAGCATCTCCGAAGTAACTGCTTTTCCCTCGAGGGCGGTGCGCATGGTCTTGGCCATCTTCTCGGTGAGAACATTTTCATCCCAGATGCCGTCGAGAAAAAGATTGGCGATGCGCGGGCCTTTGTCGGTCATCGTCACCCACGCGACTTGATCGAACTCGCCAAACGCCCGACCGCGTAGTTTGCTGCCGCCGCCCGTCGTGGCGAGGACGATGTAACTCGTGTCGTTGCGCTCGAATTTGGTGTAGGTGTGCCGGTGACCGGCGATGACCGTGTGCGGGCGCTTTTTGATCATGGCTTCGACGGCCGCCCAGCCGGAATCCTCTTCGTAATCCCAAAGCGGTTTGTGCAGGAACACCAGCGTCCAATGCACGTTTGGATTCTCGGCCAACGCCTTGGCAACGTAATCCTGTTGCGCCTTGCTGATGTGCGTCGGCGGTGGGTCTTCACTGTCGAGACAGAGGAAGAGCACGTTTTGGTAAACGAAATGATAATAGAGCCGCCCAAAGCGTTTGATCCATTCCTCCTCCATGATCTTGTTCGTGATGTCGTGATTGCCGGGAAGATAATAGAATTTCATGTCCAGTTGCTCGACGAAGCCCATGAACTCCCGCCATTCGGCGTCAATCTGCGAACGGTCCTCGGTATGGCCCGTGATCAAATCGCCCACGCTCATCACGAACTCGGGTTGCAGCAGGTTGATTTTCTTGACCGCGTCTTCAAAGACACCGGGGCGAACGCCGCCGGTCCGATCCGTCACGACCACGAATTGAAAGTGAGTCGGGTCGTTGTTGGTGACCTTGCTGGTCCAGGGATTACCGGTCGCACCGACGGCCGGAGCAACCAGCCCATCGCTACGCTGCAAGTTTTTGGGTCGCGCACAGCCGGCGCCTCCCGTCAGCACCAGCAACACCAGCAGTCCGCTCAAACTCCACCGCAAAACTTTCGTGGGCATAAATCGAATTCGATGCACTTTACCCATTGCTACGCTCCAACCGGATGAGACGCAAAGAAAAAGACTGGGCCGCACACCTGATTGGAACAGGACAGATGCAGTTGGGAATGTGCCGGAGCGCGCCAGGAGCGCGGGATTTATTCCGACGACCTCGGCGACGGCCGGCCACCAGGAATTCGTCCTGACTTACAACACGTTCGAAGCGATTGGCCCGGCCTGTCTGCCCGCCAACCCGGCATCCTGATGGACTGTTTGAATGCCGACGGCACGCCCGGAAAAATCTTCGCGCAATCAATGAGGATCAAGTAATGAAGCAGGCCGGCGTCGGCCACGACGACCCGATGCGTTTCGTTCCGTGATCGAGGGCGAGGAGGCGCATGGTCAAGAAAAGGATTGCTCAATGGTTTTCATCGGTAGAAACAGCCGGTGTGTCTGGCCAATGACTGGCACGAAACCGAACTTCCGATAAAATCGCACGGCGGATTCGTCCTTGGCTTCCACTATGACCGCAAACGCCGCGGTGGATTCGCTCCCTCGCAGAGCGCGCCGCAAGGCGTCGCCGAGGAGAAACTCCCCCAAGCCGCGCCCGCGATGGTTCAAATCAACGGCCAGCCGCCCCAGCAGTGTCGCCGGGATTTGATGATAACGAGGAAGCTTCCTGGCCACCGCCTCGGGCAATTCGGTCAGGTCAAACCCGGCATTCGACCACGCGTAATAACCGGCGATGTCACTCCCGACACGATGGATTAGGACGTATGGCGAAGCAACTCGTCGCCGGGCATCCTGCCCCGCCTGGGTTTGAAAGTAGTGGTCCAACGCTGCCACGCCACACCGAAACCGTGAACGGTCATGCCGTTCAGACAGGGGTTCGACAAAATACGCCTGGGCCAATTCGAGGCTCACCGCCCATTCCCTTTTGGTTGCCGGGCCATGAGCTGAATGTAGCGTCGCGCCGCCGCCCGGAGCCGGGCGTTGGGCTTGGGCGGACGCAGCAGCGCGTTCGCGAACTGGATGGACGCCTCGCGGTTGAGGCGGATGAGCTTGTGCTGCTCCACCGTTTGCACGGCGGCATCGTGGGCGCTGTTTATGAGAAAATCACTGAGGGTGACGCCACGCATCGCGGCGGCATCCAGCAGCAGTTCCTTCAACTCCGGCGAGACTCGCGCCTCCAGGCGGTCGTAACGGGGACGGGTGACTTTTCGTTTCGGTGCAGGCGTGGCGGGCTTCATGGTTGGACTATCCGGCAAATTGCCGGGTCAGTCAAGCGGCGAAGCCGAGCGCCGCATGCATTTCGTTCCGTGATCAAGGGGCGGCTGAGCGTGGACTGAAAACTAGCTTCCCGGAGATTGTCCTGGGAAATTCTCGACCAATCGCTCATTGCCAACCAGTGAAAGAATTAGGCCTTTACCCCTAATCTGAACCTTGTGGATTTCATCGAAAATCAGTTCGAGTTCAGCAGCGGCGGTTGAATTCACTGGGATCGGAATAGAATGATCATGAAGCCAACCTGCAGTTTTTGAGCGTCCCTCCCACACTGGACACGGAAAGTCCGGCAACTCACCCCGAATTTCGCCGGACTCGATAGCAAGTCTGGCAGCTTGGGTCCAGCCGGTTTCGGGATCAATTCCGGGGCGTCCTTCGAACTTATGAACATAGGCCGCCGAGAACGAAACGGTTATTCTTTGGCCAACCTGCGTAATGGACTCCACGTCCGAATCGTGAAGTTCGATCATGCTGTTGGGCGGGTTCACACGTTAATCTAAAATGGTGTCATCACCTTTGCCGCCGAACTTACCGTCTTCTCAATGTCTGTCTCGCTGTGTGCCGTCGAGAGGAAACCCGCCTCAAATTGCGACGGCGCGAGATATACGCCCGCGTCCAACATGCCGTGGAAGAATTTCTTGAACCGCTCGCGGTCGCTCTTCATCGCGTCGGCGAGATTCCAGACCGGTTCGCCGGTAAAGTAACCGCAAAACATCGAGCCACAACGGTTGAAGGTCACAGGCACACCGGCGGATTTGGCGGCGTCCTTCATCCCGGCTTCCAGTTGCGAACCGAGTTGTTCGAGGTGGGTGTAAGCCTTCGTTTCATTCGTAGCAGCCGACGTGAGGAGGCTCGTTTCAATTTCGGATTTCGGATTTCGGATTTCGGGTTTTTCAATTAGAGCCTCCTTGCGTCGGCCGCTACATAGTTCTTGGAGATTCGCAATTCCCGCCGCCATCGCCAGCGGATTGCCGCTCAACGTGCCGGCTTGATAGACCGGCCCGAGCGGCGCGAGGTAATCCATGATATCCGCCCGCCCGCCAAATGCGCCCACCGGCAGTCCGCCGCCGATGATTTTGCCGAGGCACGTCAAATCCGGCTTGATGCCGAAGCGTTCCTGCGCGCCGCCGGGCGCAAGGCGGAAGCCCGTCATCACTTCGTCGAAGATTAGCAACGCGCCGTCCTCCTGTGTGATCTTGCGCAGGAATTCCAGGTAGCCCGGCTTGGGCAAATACAGACCAGCGTTGCCTGGCACCGGCTCGACGATGATGCAGGCGATTTCGTTCTTGTTGGCGGCAAACGCAGCTTTAACCGGCTCCGTTTCATTGAAGGGCAAAACGATGGTGAGCTTCGCAAACTCCGCGGGCACACCGGCGCTGTCGGGATGGCCGAACGTGAGCGCTCCGCTGCCCGCCTTGACGAGCAGCGAATCTCCGTGGCCATGATAACAGCCATCGAACTTGATGATCTTGTCGCGCTTCGTAAATCCGCGCGCGAGCCGAATCGCGCTCATGCAGGCTTCCGTGCCGGAGTTGGTCATGCGCACCTTCTGCACGCTGGGGACGAGCGAGCAGATGAGCTTCGCCATCGTGACCTCGCTCGGATTCGGGATGCCGAAGCTCGTGCCGAGATCGGCGGCGGCTTTGATGGCGGAAACAATTTTTGGATGTGCGTGCCCGAGGATGGCCGGCCCCCACGTGCCGACGTAATCAATGTATTCATTGCCGTCCACGTCCCATACACGACAGCCGCTGGCCTTGTTGACGAAAAAAGGTTTGCCGCCCACCGCGCGGAAAGCGCGCACAGGCGAGTTCACGCCACCGGGAATGTAGTTCAATGCTTCGGCGAAGAGAGCGTCGGATTTGCTTCGGGACAGCATAGCATTATTGAGACGACTGAAGCTCAACGATCATCGGGTGAAAACTCACACGGGACGGCTTGGCGACCGTGACGGCGATAGACCTGGAAGTCTTTCCGGTCCACGGTCCAAATCTTGCAGCGCGTTGCCAGCTCAGTCATCCGTACGAGGCACGCATCGGCCAGTTCCATGTGCCGGTCGCGATACTTGTGCAACAAATCCAGCACCGATGTGGTTTCCGCGCAGAGATTGAATTCCAAAATCAGATCGCCGCGTTCAATCAGCTTGATTCCCGGAATTGGATCATTGAGGTGATAGGACAACTCCACCAGCACCGCATCACAAGTGATGAAGGGGGCGTTCGCAACAAATTCGCTGGCGCCCCATGCATGAAAGGATTCGCTTCGATTCAATGCGGCCAGCAACAATCCCGTATCAGCGATTTTTTTCACCGCGCTCCTTGAGGCGTCTGGAAATCACGCGGCGCGTGTTCCGGTTGGTGGCCGGCCCGGTGTTCAGCCGCACCGAACCGATGAGGTCGTGCGAGACGAACTTGTGCTGGCGCGGCGATGCTTCTTCGCTCAAGTCGCGTTCAACCAACGTGAGAATGTATTTGGTGCGGTCCTGACCCAGCTTGGCCGCGCGGGCGTCGATCGCTGCGATCACGGACGGACGCGCCCGAAGTGAAATAGGTTTTGTCATACGGCGTCGTATTACGACATTGGGATGCGGAAAGCAAGTCCGCGGCGACTGAAAGCTTTTTCTTCTTAAGGAGTACCGTTCGCCGAATGGCTGCACAAGCATTTTTCGCCAGCATTACCTGAAGGGAGCCAGTGCCATAGGGAGGGAATCCTTCGCCGGCGCGCTTCCGGGAGGCCCATTCAAGTCAATAGTTGCCCAAAGGAAATTCTGAATCCCGCCAGCAGTTTGGATTTTGCCAATTCGGCATCCACCGCGCGGGAATGAAGTTGATAGACGCCTTTCACCAAAGCGAAGACTTCGATGGAGCGGCTTTCTGGATCAACTATCCAATACTCGCCAATGCCGACCTGTTCGTAGAGTGCCTTCTTTTCGACGCGGTCGCGTTTCCAACTTCCTTGCGAAATGACTTCCACCACCAATTCCGGCACGCCTCGAATCCGGTCTTTGATGACTTCGTTGTTGGCACTTGAGATGAAAAAAACGTCGGGCTGAACAACGCGGTGTTGTGACAACACTACATCCAGCGGACTTAGAAAAACCTTTCCCGCCTTGTTGTCGCGCACAAAGTCGTGGAGCGCCCGGTAAAGACTCCCGACAATCGTTTGGTGTGAAGGTGTCGGTGTTGGTGACATAACAATTTCTCCATCCCACAATTCAATGGGCAGGTTGGTCTCCGGCAACTCGGCGAGCATGGCGTCGTACGTCCAGAGCCGTTTGGCTTTGGGCGGCTTGGGCAATACATCCGTTGTCATGATTTCAATAAGTCCTGTCTGAGTCGGAAAGTCAAATTGTATTGCAAGTGGGCCGTTTTGAATTTCATTCCCGATATTGTTGTGCGACGGGCACGCGACGACCGACGCCAAACGCTTTCGTCGTCACCTTGAGGCCGGGCGCGGCCTGGCGGCGTTTATATTCGCTCAAGTCAATCAGGCGAACTACGCGCTTCACAGTCGTCTCGTCGAAACCAGCGGCGATGATTTCCCGTGGCGACTTGGCGTGGACGACGTAGGCTTCGAGAATGGCGTCGAGCACATCGTAGGGCGGCAGCGAATCCTGATCGGTCTGGTTGGGGCGTAGTTCAGCAGATGGCGCTTTGGTGATGGATGCGGTTGGGATGATTTCCCTCTCGCGGTTGATCCATTTCGCGAGGCGATAGACCATCATCTTCGGCACATCGCTGATGACGGCGAGGCCGCCATTCATGTCGCCGTAAAGTGTGCAATAGCCGACGGCGAGCTCGCTCTTGTTGCCGGTGGTCAGCAGCAGCGAGCCAAGTTTATTGGAGAGTGCCATGAGCAATGTGCCGCGAATGCGAGCCTGCAAATTCTCTTCCGCCACGTCTTCGGCGCGACCGGCAAACACACCTTTCAACTGCGCCTTGCATTGCTCGAAAACCGGCTGGATGGCGATGATATCGTAACGGATGCCGAGATTGCGCGAGAGAATTGCCGCGTCATCAAGGCTGCCCTGCGAGGAATATTGAGAAGGCAGCGAAATGCCGCGAACATTCTCCTTGCCCAACGCAGCAACAGCGAGGCACGCAACGAGCGCCGAATCGATGCCGCCGCTCAATCCGAGCACCGCCGACTTGAAACCGCATTTGTGCAGGTAATCGCGCAAGCCCAGCACCAGCGCGCGATAAACCAGTTCCTCGTCGGACGGCAACGAACCCCTCTCCCGGCCTTTGGCCACCCTCTCCCCATCTGATGGCGAGAGGGATGGGGTGAGGGGCACGGCAGCCACATCCACAAAAAGCAAATCTTCCTCAAACAACTTTCCCTGCGCGACAAGTTCACCCGCGGCATTGAAAGCAAGGCTGCCGCCGTCGAAAATCAATTCGTCATTGCCACCAACTTGATTGCAGAACACGACCGGACGCTTAGTTTTCACCGCGATGCTGCGGAGCATTTCAAAGCGGGTCTGATTTTTTCCGAGATGCCACGGCGACGCGGACAGATTGAAAATGATTTGCGCGCCAGCCTCAGCCAGCTCGACTGGCGGGTTGTTGCGATAGCGGCGCTCCGGCCAGAAATCGTCGTCGTTCCAGATGTCCTCGCAAATCGTCAGGCCGATTTTCAGTCCATTGAACTCGACCGGCGCGTTCTCGTTCGCGGGCTGGAAGTAGCGGTCTTCGTCGAACACATCGTAAGTGGGCAGCAAAGTTTTCGCGCGGGTTGCCACGATCTTGCGGTTCTGCAACAGCGCCACGCTGTTCGTCACTTCGCGACCGGGTCGCTTCGCGTTCTCGCCGACGAAACCAAGCAGCAAGCCCGTCTTGCCCGTGGCAGCCGCGAGTTGATTGAGCGACTCAAGATTTTTGGCGACGAAATCCTTTCGCAGCAGCAGATCACGCGGAGGGTAGCCGGTGACGGCCAGTTCGGTGCTTACGACCAAGTCGACGCCAGCCTCGACACCGCGACGATACGCCGCGAGAATTTTCTCTGCGTTGCCGGAGAGGTCGCCGACGGTGGTGTTGAGTTGTGCCAGCGCAATCTTCATTGATCGAGGAACTTGAACAAACGTAATCCAACAAAAATCATACTCCGCGCTCCCACGCCGTCAGGGGCGGCGCAGGAAGGTTTGCGCCAACGAACCGCGTTCGGTGCGGATGACGGCGCCGGTGGAAACGTTGTGTCGCTGAAACCAACCCTGGCTGGTCTCCAATCCAAAGCGCACGTTCGTCGCCGCCGAAATGACAGGCGTCACATTGTGAGGTTGCAGGTTATGGATTTCCAAGATCACTCCATCCGTGTCGATGTAGGCGATGGAGAGCGGGACAAAACAATTGGTCATCCAGTAAGATGCCTGCCGCGCCGCAGGATGAACGAAAATCATCGCCTCATTCTCGGCGATGTTCGTCCGGAACATCATGCCCGTCATTTGTTGCTCGCCCGTGAGCGCCATTTCGGTGATCAACTCCTCCGTTCCCAGCCAGAGCCTGATCGTCGGCAGCCTGGGTTGGGCGTGCGTAGGAAGCAGGGGCGCGGAGGACGGCGGCGAACTGTCCTTCGATTTCTTCGAGCAACCAATAATCAAAGCCATGCCAACCAGAAAAAAACTCAATGTCCGAACGAATTGCACACCCAAAGAGTGCGGGAAGAAAGGAGCGCTTTCAATCACTGTTTGGAGAACGCGCCCAATTCAAGGCTTCGGCGACGCGGTTTTGAGGTGCCGGTCCATCCATGCCGTCATTTTATCCCACATGTCGGGAAGATAAACGTGGCCGACGCCCGGATAGATCACGCTTTCGTAAGCATCCTGCCGATTGTAAAGTTTATACACCGGACGCACCTTGGACTCGATGATGCGAATGCCCTCCACCGGCGATGCGCTATCCTTGTCGCCGGTCAAAAACAATACCGGTCGCGGCGCGATGAGGGCCACCACCGCTTCCGTGTCGAAATGGTTCAGCACTCCCGGCACAAAATAATAAATGCCGTGACCGGGCAGGGATTGTTGTTCGATCAGGTTTTGGTAACGCGTGAGGCAGGCCACCGCCACGCCAGTTTTGATGCGGTCGTCCAACGCCAGCAACCACCAGGTGCGTGTCGCGCCCATGCTGATGCCGGTGACACCGACGCGGTTGGCATCGACTTCGGGTCGCGACACCAGGTAATCCAACGCCATCAAATCGTCGCGGACGATCATGCCCCAGAGCGTGCGGCCGACCCAAAGGTTGAACTTACTCGCCGTCATCTCGCCCGCGCCGCCGCGTTCTTTGGCGCCACCCGGCCCTCGTCCGTTGCGTTCGCCGAAACAATACGCGTCGATCCCCAACACCACATAGCCACGCCGCGCCAACGTCGGACCTGGTTCCTGCGGCGTGTGCTCGGCGCGCAACATCTCCTCCTTGCCGTTGTCATACTGGCCGCCGTGCCAGTGGCAATACAGGATGGCAGGCGATTTGCCGGCGGCTTTTTTCGGCAGAAACAAATAGCCTGGAACGGTTGCGCCCGCGCCGTTGTCGAACTGAAATTTCTCCAGCCAATAATCGCCGCGATCTTCCCGCTTGAGGATTTGAACTTCGGGCTTGGTCGGTCCCGGCGGCAATTTGCCGAGCAATTGCCATAAGTCCGCGCGGATTTTGACGCGTTGCTTTTCCCACTTGGCGCGCGTGGCCGGAGCGGAAAACTCCGGCGTTGGGGGCGACTTCTCCAGCCAGCGTTGCCAGTCGGGTTTTGCGTTTTGAGCCATGATGCGGTTCGCGGACAAACCAAACCACACGCCCAGCAACAGCGTCAACGAGAATGCCGGACGACGGATGGCTGAAGAGAGCGCTGAAGACATGCCCGCTTGAATACCAAAGTGTCAAGTCCTTCGCCAGCCAATTCAGATGCGCTTTGGTTGCGCCGCGAGTACGCTGACGTTGCCGCAGCGTGTTGCCGTTTTTTCCACTTTACGTCGCGTGCTTTTTTCGTCATACCCGGCTTCGCCAATCAACCGTGCATCGACATGACTTCGAAACTGTTAACCACGCTCATGACCTTGGCGCTCTCGGCGCACGTGGCGAGTTGCGCCGATGCGAAGGTCAGGAAGTTGATTGAGTTTGGTTGGGATGAGCCGGACACCGCATTCATCCGCCAACATCTCGCCGAAATGGAGCGAACACCTTTTGATGGCTGTGTGTTTCACGTCAACTATCCCAAGCCGGACGGCCAGACGGGAAACTTCACCTGGGAATGTTGGAGTCACCGCGCCTTCAGGGCCGACGAACTCAAGACCGCGCTGGCTGATCTCAAGGCCACTCCATTCCGACGCTTCACGCACAATTTTCTGCGCTTCAACACCACGCCCGCTGACCTCGACTGGTTTGATGATCACAGCGCCGTGCTGACCAACGCCCGGCTTGCTGCTGGATTGGCGCGGGACGGAAAATGCAAGGGCCTCCTCTTCGACATCGAGCAGTACAACGCGCCGTTGTTCAACTACCGCAAACAACGCCAGGCAGCGACGCGAACCTGGAACGAGTACGCCGCGCAAGTACGCCAATGTGGACGGGAGACGATGAACGCATTCCAGGAAGGTTATCCCGGCCTTACCGTATTTCTCACGTTCGGCTACTGCCTGCCTTGGGCAGAATCGCAGAACGGGACGAAACCGCTGGCCGATTGCAGTTACGGTTTGCTGGCGCCGTTCCTGGACGGAATGGTGGAAGCGGCGAAAGGAAAAACGCGGTTGGTGGACGGTTACGAACGTTCTTACGGCTACAAGGACACAACGCGTTTTGCCGCAGCTTACGAAATTATGAAGACCGGTGTGCGGCCGATCGTCGCCGACGAGAAAAAGTATCATCGCGTTTTCTCCTTCGGGTTTGGCGTGTGGATGGACAACGACTGGCGCAAGCTCGGATGGAATGCAGATGATCCAACCAAGAACTTTTACTCGCCGGAGGAGTTCGCGGCGAGCGCGCGAAAGGCTCTGGAGGTGGCGGATGAATACGTCTGGATTTATACCGAGACGCCGCGTTGGTGGTCGCCGGAAGGCAAATCCGTCAAGCTGCCGGAAGCCTACGACGACGCCCTGCGCCGCGCCCGCAATGGACTGGCAAAGGATTGAGCCAGCAACACCGGCGGGCGTCCCTCAGACTACGAGACAATCCAATTCAAAATCGCCTTCTGAACATGCAGCCGGTTTTCCGCCGCGTCGAAAATGGTTTGAGCATTGTCTTCAAACGTGGCCTCGTCAATTTCCTTGCCGCGATACGCCGGCAGGCAATGCATCACCAACGCGCCAGGCTTCGCCAGCTTGACCAGCCGGGCGTTGATCTGGTAGCCGGTTAGTTGTTTGATGCGCGCGGCGGATTCCGCCTCTTTACCCATTGAAACCCAAACATCAGTGTAGAGCAAATCCGCGCCCTTTGCGGCGGCTTTCAAATCCTCCGTGCACATAATTGTGCCGCCGGCGCGTTTCAGCGACGCGGCTGCCGGTTGAAACTTTTTTGGCGCGGCGATGCGCAATTCAAATCCCAGCTTCGCCGCGGCAAAAATCCAGGAGTTGGCTACGTTGCACGCACCATCGCCGATGAACGCGACGGTTTTACCTGCTATCGGTCCACGCTTCTCTTGAAACGTAAAAATGTCGGCAAGAATCTGGCAAGGATGCTCGTCATCCGTCAGCGCGTTGATGGTCGGGATGCCGGAATACGTTGCGAACTCCTCCACGTCGCTCTGCGCGTAGGTGCGGATGACCGCGCCGTGAATCATGCGACCCAGCACCCGCGCGGTGTCCTTGATCGGTTCGCCGCGGCCGAGTTGGATTTCACTGGCGTTAAGAAACATCACTTCGCCGCCGAGTTCCCGGATTCCCACTTCAAACGAAACGCGTGTCCGCGTGGACGACTTGGAAAAGAGCAACGCCCAGATTTTCCCCGTCAACGGTTTGTGCGCATGGTGACCGCGCTCCTTTTTGATGGTCGTGGCGGCGGTGAGAATTTGCTCCATGTCCGCGCGCGCCAGCTTTTCAATGCTCAACAAATGTTTCATGATCGAATCGCATTCGGGAATCTCCCCGAAAGGCAGTTTATTAACCAAAGCGGGCGGGCGCGTCACTCATATTTCTTCGCCCGGTCCGCGACGCGCCAGAGATACCACGCCGCCGTGGTGCGGTGCGGACGCCAGCGTTCCCCGTGCGCGAGGATCTCCTTCGCCGTTGGTAATTCGCGCTTCTTGTAGGCAAGGCGGAAGCCCATCCGCACGCCAAAGTCATCCGCTGGCAAGACATCGAGCCGCCCAAGCTGGAAAATCAAAAGCATCTCGACGGTCCAGCGCCCGACGCCGCGTACTTCGGTGAGCCGCGCTACGATCTCGTCGTCGGACAACTGCGTAATCCGCCGCGACGGCGGCACAGTGCCGTCCAAGGTTCTTGCCGCGATGTCGCGAATCGAAGCCACCTTCGCTCGTGAGAAACCCGCGCCACGGATCGCGTCGTCTGACACGGACGGCAGATCTTCCGGGCGCGGAAACCGGCGTCCCGGAAACAGCTTGATGAAACGTTTCAGAATGGTGCTGGCCGCCGTGCCGTTGAGTTGTTGATGCGCCACGGCCTGCACAAGCGATTGAAACGGCGGGCGGCGGGTCTCCGGCTCAAGCGCGCAAGGCCCGACTTCGCGGATGAGCCGCTGCATCACGGGGTCCGCACCGGAGAGATGACGAAGCGCGGCGGCGTTCATGCAAGTTCAGACCAGCTTCGCCACCACCGATTCAATGATCTTAATTCCTTCTTCCGCTTCGCTGCGCCGCAGGTTCAGGGCGGGCAATAAGCGCACTACTTGATTGCCGGAAGGAATCGTCAACAGACCCGCATCATGCAACCGGTTCACAAACTGAATGGCCGCCGACTTTTCGCCCGCGACTAAAGCGCGGATCTTCTCCTTCTCCCAGAGCTCAAGACCCAGCATGAAACCCAGACCGCGCACGCCCTTGAGGACATTCGGAAATTGTTGAGTCATCCGCAACAACTCTGATTTCAAAAACTCTCCGGTTTGACGCGCATTGTCCGCGAGCTTTTCGCGCTGGATGACTTCCAGAATTTTCAGCGCGACAGCGCAGCCCAGTGGATTGCCGCCAAAAGTTGTCCCGTGTGTTCCGGCACCGAGCAGGTCGGCGTATGGGTCGCGCACCCAGAACGCGCCGATGGGAAAACCACCACCGAGCGACTTGGCCATGGAGATGCCGTCGGGCACAAATCCCTCTCCGCGCTCCTTGGTCTCAAGAATCCGCTGGTAACTTTGAAACCGGCCCGTGCGGAAATGTCCGCATTGCACGCCGTCCATCAGCAGCAACAATTTCCTCTCGTCGCACAGTTGCCGCAGACCCAGCAGATATTCTGGCGCGGCCGGCGTGACACCACCCTCGCCTTGTATCCCTTCGATCAGTATGGCGGCGGTCGCCGGAGAAATCGCTTCGCGCATCGCGTCGAGATCATTGAAAGCAACGTGTCGAAAGCCCGTCATCAGCGGCTCAAAACCTTTTTTGACTTTCTCCTGACCGGTGGCCGCGATGCCGGCAAGCGTCCGCCCGTGAAACGAATTCAGCGCCGTAATGATTTCAAACCGGCCTTCATCGTGACCAAACTTGCGCGCGAGCTTGAACAACCCTTCATTGGCCTCCGCGCCGCTGTTGCAGAAGAAAACCTTGCCGGGCGCAATCAGGTTCACGAGCGACTGCGCCAGCCGCCCTTGCCCCTCGTGATAATAGAGATTGGAAACGTGAACAAGCTTGCGTGACTGCTCGATGAGCGCCTCGGTGATTTCCGCGTTGGCATGGCCGAGCGAACAAACGGCGATGCCGCCTCCTAAATCAAGATAGCGTTTGCCGGTCACGTCCCAAACGTAGCTGCCCGCGCCGCGACTGAACGCCACATCAAAGCGCGCGTAACTTGGGACGACGTTTTTCTGAAACAACGCCTGGATCGCCGCAACGTCGTTGCGCACGATGGGCGGAGGCGAAGGAGCAATTTCTTTCATTGGCTTCATTTAACCGAAGAGAGGCGGAGGCGCAGAGAAAAAAATGAACTCACAAAACGATTTCTGTCCCGTTGCCTTCGTCGGTGAAGATTTCCAGTAACACCGAGTGCTGCAAACGACCGTCCACAAAGGAAACTTTTTCCACGCCGGCTCTGATGGCGGCGACGGCGCTATCCACTTTGGGAATCATACCCTCGTCAATAACACCGGCTTGCTTGAGTTGATCCACTTCGGAAACTTTCAGATGAGGGAGGACGGAGTCCGGCTGTTTAGGATTGCGCAGCAAGCCCGGCACGTCGCTCATGAACACAAGCCGCTTGGCCTTGAGAGCGATGGCGGCTTGCGCAGCGGCCACATCGGCGTTGCAGTTGTAAATCTTGCCGTCCTCGCCCAGCGCGGTCGGACTGATGACCGGTGTGATGCTGCGCCGGATGCACTCGCGCAACGGCTCGAGGTTCACCGCCGTGACTTCGCCGACGAAGCCGATGTCAATCTTCGCGCCGGGCTTGTCCTTGTCGTCGAGCCAGAGTTTACGGCATTTGAAAATGTCCGCGCCGCAAAAGCCGCGCGCCTTGCCGCCGAGCGATTCGATGGTCTTGACGATCTCCGGATTGATCTCGCGCGAAAGCACGCGGTCCACCACGTCCACCGTCGCCTCGTCAGTCGTGCGCTGACCTTGAATGAAACTCGGCTTGAACCCCGCGGCCTCCATCGCCCGCGTGATGGCCTTGCCGCCACCGTGCACGACCACCGGGTTGATGCCCACGGCTTCGAGGAACACGACATCGCGTGCGACGCCGTTGCGGACGTTGGCGTCCGGAGAGTCCATGAATGAGCCGCCGTATTTGACGACGAACGTCTGGCTGCGGAAACGCTGGATGTAAGGCAGCGCTTCAAGCAGCGTCGCGGCTTTGGCAATGAGGTCTTGCATGAAGGAAAATTCAAACTGCTGGGCCGATGACGGATTGCGCCCACGCAAAAACCTCTTCCGCGAGGGCCAGCAACCGTTGCTGCTCCTTTACACCGGGCTGCTGGACGTAACCCGGATAACGCCGGTGCGTGGCATACGGCGTGAGTTCATTCAACGCGGCGCGGTCGAACGGAACGGAACGTCCCTGGCTGCAGTAAAGCGCGAATAATTCGGTGAGGTCGTGGGTGAAGGGAAATTTCGCCCCGGCTTGGATGAGCAAGCCTTTGATCGACTTCTCGACCGCTTGTTGCGCGTGAAAACCGACGATGTTCGGCAGGATGTCTGGGTCGCCGCAGAGTTTTCTGGCCGCTTTGAGGTCCTCCCCGGCAAAGCGCAACCACTCGCACGGGTTGGGGTCAGTTGAGAGTGGCTGGCCGCTCATAAACAATGCGCCCGTTCTCCGTCGCCTCGTAGTAGATCAAATCCCAACGATGCCGCAGCCGCTCATATTCGCTGACCGGCACAACCAAAATATCCATTGGCATATCAACGTCATCCACCGCGTTCCGCAGCCGCACACTTTCACTGTGCGGATTCTTGACCGTGTCATCCGTGACCACCAGCACATCCAGATCGCTGTCACGGTTCGTTTGCTGGCGAACGTAAGAACCGAAGAGAATGATTTTGCGCGGAAGCGCGACTTCGATCAGCCGACGCACAACCGCCTCGACCTTTTCGGGCGTCACCGCCCAGGGAACATCCAGCGCCACGCTCATGGCTCAAAGAAACTCCACGTTTGCAATGCTGGCAAGCTGATTCCCTCGCGCCACGCCGTTGCGGACGTTGGTGTCTGGCGAATCCATGAAGCTGCCGCCGTATTTGACGACGAACGTCTGGCTGCGGAAACGCTGGATGTAAGGCAACGCTTCAAGCAACGTCGCGGCTTTGGCGATGAGGTCTTGCATGTCGGTCAGGAATTCTCCAATAGTGACGCGAGTTTTGCATCGTCCAATCGCTCTTTAGCGATTTTATATTTGGGGTCAATCTTCAAGGCTTCCTGATAACATTTTATCGCTTCAGCATAATCTCTTTTACCAAGTAAGATTCCGCCCAAGTTAAAGTAAGCTTCGTCCAAACAACCTTCAGAACATTTAAGCGCGCGGCGATAATACGCCTCGGATTGTTTAAGCAAGCCACGCCTAAAAGCATTGCTGGCCAAAAAAATGTGCCAAGTCGCATCTCTTGGATTATGAACCAAAGCTTTGCGATACCAAAACGCCGCTTGCTTGAAATCACCTTTGGCTTGGAACAAATGTCCCATCTGCGCGTATGCAATTGGCAGCGCTTTTTGGGGACACAACGTGATTGCCCGCCGAATTGCTTTTTCTGCCTCTGTATATCGAGCAAGTTCTCCTTGAGTCTTTCCATAAAGCAGCCAAACAAAAGAACCGCGCTTCTGAAATTTCCGCAGATGTTTTTTGCAAAGTTCCACGACGACCGCAACTTGGCCTCTATCGTCTGCCAAGCATATTTGATTAAAACTTTCTTTGGAATCATCCATAATCATCCTCCTAAAGTCGTCGGGTCGGAGAAATTTCCAAAAGTTGTGGATGGCGGGGGGTGGAGGGCATCCCAAGGGTAAATGTGTTTACGCTGCTATTGCCTTGGGGTTGAGTTCGACACCATCGACGAACTTCACTCCCGCGATCACGCGATCCAGTAACTCA
>JACQFP010000042.1 GCA_016200005.1 Verrucomicrobiota bacterium
CCCCGATGGAGACATTTACTACCTCCGCCACGCTCCAGACCCAGAAGCCAAACCCATCGTTCTGCTCCATTGCCCAGTGTTCTGAATCCATTCCAACTTTGATCGCACACTCTTTTCCAACTTTGTTTGCTACACGACATCCCGCATACAGGTTCGTGCCGGATGCCGCTAGCGCATAGACAGTTCGGTTCACCCCTGAAGCCAAGGCAGACCAAGTACGCCCGTCCCATTTCGCAATATTAGTAGCTGCTGTCCCGCCCGCCGTGGAAAACAATCCTCCCGCATATAGATTCGTCCCGGAAACCGCAAGGGCACCCACATAGTTATTCATCCCCAAACCCAAGGCCGACCACGCGCTCCCATCCCATTTGGCAATCCGGTTGGCCGCCACCCCGCCCGCATTGGTGAAACTGCCTCCCGCATACAGGTTCGTGCCGGACACTGCCAGCGCATAGACAGAATCGTTGACGCCCGACCCCAAAGCCGACCACACGCTGCCGTCCCATTTGGCAATTCGGTCTACTGTCATTCCTCCAACCGTTGTGAAATAGCCGCCAACATACAGGTTGCTGCTGGACGCGGCTACTGCAAAGACGGACGGGAATTGCACCCCTCCCATCCCCGACCCTAATGCTGACCACGTAATCCCGTCCCACTTGGCGATCCGGTTGGCCGTGATTCCGCTTGCCATATAGAAAAAGCCTCCCGCATATAAGTCAGTGCCGGACACCGCTAACGCATAGACCTGATTGTTCACTCCTGAACCCACATTTGACCAGGCAGTCCCGTCCCACTTGGCTATCCAGTTGACTGTCGTCCCGCCCGCCGTGGTGAAATCTCCTCCGGCATAGAGGTTCGTGCCGGACACCGCCAAAGCATAGACAGTGGAGCCTGCACCCGATCCCAAGGCTGACCATGAGTTTCCATCCCATCTGGCAATATTATTGGCCGCCACTCCACCCGCAGTGTCGAACCTGCCTCCCGCAATCAAATTCGTACCGGACACCGTCAGTGCCTTGACGTAACCGAAGAAACTCCCAATTCCGGAACCCAAGGCAGACCACGCGCTCCCGTTCCATCTGGCAATCCGGTTGGCGGGAAGTCCGCCAGCCGTCGTGAAATAACCTCCCACGAAAAGATTCGTGCCGCTCACGGCGAGCGCATAGACGCCCGGAGATTGCACTCCTCCCAGCCCTGAACCCAACGACGACCATGTACTCCCGTCCCATTTGGCTATGCCCATCACCGTCACCCCGCCCGCCATGCTGAAATCACCTCCCACATAGAAGTTCGTGCCGGACACCGCCAACGCACGGACGTAGTTGTTCACGCCCGACCCCAATGCCGACCACATACTCCCGTTCCATTTGGCCACGTTCGTCGCTGCAATCCCCCCCGCCATCGTAAACCTGCCTCCCGCGTACAGATCCATGCCCGACACTGCTAGGGCGGTGACGTCCGCGTAGTCTGATCCTTCCAATCCAGAACCCAAGGCTGACCATGCAGTGCCATTCCATCGAGCCACACGATTCGCTTTCACCTCGCCAGCGATGGTAAAGCTGCCGCCAATGTAAAGATTGCCGGCACCGTCAACCACCACGGCATTCACAATACCATCGGCCCCTGGCAATCCTCCCATGCTGACCCAGTCCGCGTCGCTGAACGTGGGGTCAATCCGCACGGGATAAACTGCCGAAGCATCGTCCACCACCACGGCTAGCCGGGTAGCGGCAGGCGTCCCCGCCTGCCGTAGAGCCGAGGCTTCCAGCTCGGCGGATTCTGCTGTGTCCTGGAAATTGTGCGTTGGAAAAGTTGCAGGCGATGTCCGGGCGGCAGGATGCACGCCCTCCACGTCAGGCAGGATGCCCGACGCTACTTCCATCCGCGCTGGCAACTCGCGTCCCGTCGCATCCACCGCGCGGAGACGGTTGTAGGCAAGCTCTCGTCCGGAGCCGTCCAGCACCAGTCTTGCCCCGTGAGATAACAGGTCCTTTTGTTCCGCCGCTGTCCCGCCTGCCGAATATCTCACGGGGCGAGCGCCATTGACCAGCGGCTCAGCCTTTGCGCCGGTCACGTCCAGTTCCACGCGCAGCTCGCCTTCCCCTTCAGGCCGTTGTTCCACGATAAAATCCTGGCGCACGCCGTCAACGCTTACCGAGTATTCCTCCGTCAAGCCGGGCCGGATGAACCGGGCGATCGAACCGTCCACCGTCACGTCACCGGCGCAAATCAGCGGACCCCTCACCCCGTCCCTCTCCCCATCGGATGGGGAGAGGGTGGCCGAAGGCCGGGTGAGGGGATTGCTAACACCAAAAACAAAATCTTCAACCGGCGCGCACGGAGTGGCGCGCCCTACCTGGACGGCCACCACGCGGAAGGGTTCGCCGGCAGAATTGTCCGCAGTGGAACTGAGCCAGAGACCGTCGCGGGTCACCGTGCCTTCGAGTCCTTGGAAGGCGCAGCGCAGTTGCGCACCGTCCGGCGTGGCGCTGACTGACAGGCCGTCGCCCTGATACTGTTTTGTCGCCACGGCACCGAGTTGGTCCATGGGGATCGGCGTGGACTGGCGAGCGGCGAGAGGAGTGTCAATGGGCGATTGCGCGCCGATGGGCAGGGCCGTGAGGATGGCGACCACGGCGAGGTTGAACCCGTGGAAAATGATGGCCCTCATCAGCGGCTTGTCCGGTTGTGGATTGTGTCCTTTGAATTTTCGTTCCAAGTGTATGCGGTGAAGCTATCACCGCCGGAGGCGGAAAGTCAAGATCGCGGCTGGGTGGGGACGGCGACTGGAAGTGGCGGTCAATGCGCTGGTGGAAAAGCGGCAGAAGACTGCCGCACTCCACGACGCTTCGCGCGGTTCATGCGTCGCAGGCAATCGCTTTGGGTCTTGGAGTGCGGCAGTCCTTTGCCGCTATTGGCTGCGACCTAGATTGCGAAGGCTTTCAAGTCTTCGGGGTTTGCGTGGCGGGGAGCAGGATTGTGAATGTCGAACCTTTCTCCGGCTCGCTCGATACCTCGACGGAACCGCGATGCGCCTGTACAACGGCTTTGACAAGGCTCAAACCGAGGCCAAGCCCTTTTTCATTCCTGCTTTTGTCGCCACGATAAAGCCGGTCCCAAATTCGCGGCAACTCTTCTGCCGAAATTCCCAGGCCGGTATCTTTGACGCTGATGATGATTTGTCCGTTCTTTTGAGCGGCCACGATCTCCACTTTTCCGCCAGCCGCCGTGTATTTGATGGCGTTGTCGATGAGATTGGCGAGCGCCTGTTGAATGCGATTGCGATCGGCCTGAAGCGTCAGGTTCGCGGGCGCATTGGCGGTGAGGGAAATCTTTTTGTCCTCGGCAACGATTTGATAAAGCTCGATGACGTTGCTGATCAAGGCCGGCAAATTGATGTCCGTGATGTCGAGCTTCATGGTGCCGGTTTCGGCTTCCGAGATGTCCATCAAGGTTTTCAGCATTGTCAGGACGCGCTCGGATTCTTCCATTGAATCGGCCAGCGCTTCGCGGCAGGCTTCAGGATTGCCAGAACTCTGCAAGGCAAGTTCGGCCGTGCCGCGCAACCGCGCCATCGGCGTGCGCAAATCATGGGCGACATTGTCCAGCGCCTCTCTCATGCCGCGAATGAGCGCTTCATTTTTTTCCAGCATTCGATTGAACAAATTGACGAGTTCATCGAGTTCATCATGGTTCTTGCGCGCTGGCACGCGGGCGTCCATCCGTCCAGTCTCAATGATGGAACGGACGGTTCGAATCAAGTGCCGGATGGGTAACAGCGCGCGTCGCGTCAAGAAAGCGCCGCCAGTGAAGCCCAAAACGATGACCGCGATCATGACGGTGGCAAATACGACGCGGAAATGGGCCAGCAGTTCTTCGGCGTTCTCCGTGCTCTTGCCGACTTGCAACACGCGGCCGTCACTCAACGCGGCCGAAGCGAACATCCAGACCTTTTGATTGTTCTTGCCGGTCAGCGAAAACCACGGCTGCCGTTCCTCGACGCCGATCAACTCGACTTTTTTCAAATCAAAGTCGCGCCATTCTTCCGGGACGCTGACGAAGAGCGCATTGTTGCGCGCGCCGACGATGCGCACAAAAAAAGCGTTCCGTCCGCTGTTCGGCGTGTTGAAAAACCTTTCGCTCAGTCCGCTCAGCCCGCCGCCTTCATACCAGGCGCGGTATTCCGCCAGCTTGGCGCGAATGACTTCCCTTTCCTTCTGCTGAATCGACGAGGAGAGAATGAAATAGGCCAGCACAAACAGGGCGCAGGCGGTGAAAATAAAAAATGCCGAATACCAGAAATTCAACCGCAGGCTGAAGCTGCCGCTGGCGCGTTCAATTGGTTTTGAGGACATAGCCGACTCCGCGCAGGGTATGAATCAACTTTTTCTCGAAGTCCCGGTCCACTTTGTTGCGCACGCGGCAGACCACCACGTCCACGACGTTGGTCTGCGGATCGAAGCTGTAGTCCCAGACATGTTCGAGGATCATCGTCTTGGAAACCACTTTGCCGGCGTTGCGCATCAGGTATTCGAGCAAGGAAAACTCCCGCGCCTGCAACTCGATATTTTGGTTCGCCCGCGTCACTTCACGTGTCACGAGGTTCATGCTCAGGTCGCCGACGGTCAATGTCGTCGGCTCGGTTGCGCTGGTGGAACGGCGAATCAACGCCTGCACGCGCGCCAGCAGTTCGCTGAAGGCAAACGGCTTTACCAGGTAATCATCGCCGCCACTTTGCAAACCCTTGATGCGGTCGTCCACCGAAGCCTTGGCGCTCAGGATCAGAACGGGCAGGTTGATTTTTTTGCGGCGCAGTTCCTGCACAACGCTCAAGCCGTCCCGCTTGGGCAGCATGATGTCGATCACCGCCGCGTCGTACGGCGTGGACAGCGCCAGGTGCAGGCCCTCGTCGCCGTCGGGCGCGTGATCGACGGCAAAGCCGCTTTGCTTCAGCCCCTTGGTGACAAACGAGGCGATCTTCCGATCATCTTCAATGACCAATACGCGCATGAGGCAGACTTGGTTGCCGTCGCCGCGGGTTGGCGCCACAAGCACACTGCTCCCGTTGCGGTCGGCTTCCATAAGTCTGCCATGATTCGAGTTGCTGGTCACAAAGAAAAAGTTTTCCTGAAATCGACTTCGGGAAAACTTTGCGGTGGCCAAGTTACTTCTCTTTGCTCTCGTCCACGATGATGAATCGGCTGCCACCCTTGCTCCAAACCCGCACGAGCACCTTCTTCACCTTGATGTGCTTGCTGACTTCCACAGCTTCTTCCGCGTTCTTGACCGATTTGTGATCGACCTCCTGAATTACATCGCCTTCGCGCAAGCCAGCTTCAAAGGAAGCAGAATTTGGGTCCACGTTCGTGATCAGCGCCCCACTCACACTGGCGGGGATTTTTAATTGGCTGCGCGCCGCCGCGTCAATGTCGCCGACCTCAACGCCGTTGAGCGCATCGCTCTCCTTTTCACTGGGTTCGCGAGTGCCAGCGGCGGCTTTTTCTTCCGCCATTTCCTTCAGCGTAACTTTGAAGGTCTTTTCTTTCCCGTCGCGAAGCACCTTGACATCGACTTTCTTGCCGGGCGGGGTCTGGCCAACCATCAACTTCAAAGTCCGGTGGTCTTGAACGGCCTTGCCGTCAAACTCAATGATCACGTCCCCGTATTTCAATCCGGCTTCCGCAGCGGCGCTACGTTCCATGACTTCCCCAACCAGCGCTCCGCCAGAGTCGGGCACTTTGAATTCCTTCGCGAGTTCCGGCGTTAATTCCTGAAGCATTACCCCCAAATAACCGCGCACCACTTTGCCTCCGTGGATGAGTTGATCCATGACGCTGCGCACCAAGTTTACCGGAATGGCGAACCCGACACCCATGTTGCCGCCACTGCGACTGTAGATGGCGGTGTTGACGCCAACCAACCGGCCTTCCGCATCCACCAACGCGCCGCCGGAGTTTCCCGGATTGATCGCGGCGTCGGTTTGAATGAAGTCTTCGTAGTCTTCGATGCCCATGCCGCCGCGACCGGTGGCGCTGACGATCCCCATTGTGACGGTCTGGCCGATGCCGAAGGGATTGCCAATGGCCAGCACCACATCGCCGACTTCAATCTTGTCACTGTCGGCAAACGTAACGAACGGCAGGTCTTTCGCGTCGATCTTCAGCACGGCGACGTCCGTCTTAGGATCACGGCCGACAACTTTTGCACTGTATTCCTGTTTGGATTTTTCCTGGGTCACCTTGATTTCATCGGCGCCGTCCACAACGTGATTGTTCGTCAGGATATAGCCGTCCTTGGTGACAATGACGCCGGAGCCGAGGCTGCGTTCCTTGAAGGTTCGCGGCTGCTGTGGCTGTTGTCGCCGTCGCGGCTGGTTCTCATCAAACTGGTCGCCAAAGAACCTCCGGAAAAACGGGTCGCCAAAAAACGGAAGCATTTCCGGGGATGGATTCTTCACCGTCTTGGTCGTGAACACATTCACGACACTCGGCGCGACCTTTTTCACCACGGGCGAAAAACTCGTGGTCATTTTGTTTTCGCGCGTTACCGGCGATTCATTAACGACGATGGGCACCGTCGTCTTGGCCGATTTCCCGCCGGACGATTTTTCAAATGCCAGGGTGGTTGTGACCCAGGTCAGCGCGCCGCCCATCAACGCCACCAGACCAATGGCTCCAATTCTTTTCCATGCAGTTTTCATAATTATGCCTTTCTCAAATGTGATCGAAACGCGCGGTGGCAGCCGACTTTTCGAAGTCAGCCACCGCGACATTCCTGATCTATTTCAAAATCATCGTTCTTTTGTTTAACTGTTCGAGAGGGATTCATCCAAACCCCAGTCGCTACATAGACAACTTGACATAGGCATTTTGCTCAGAGATTTCTCGAACATTACAAATTGTTAATGTTGGAAGCGGAAAAAAGCGGTCGGAGGCCTCGAACTCTCCAAAAGATGCTAGGGCGCTTTCTCCGAAAGCGCCGCGCGGCCGGCTCGGAGAGCCGGCCCTACCGGTCTGTCATGCCAGCCATCATCACTTGCTTTGGACCAACTCTTTGCCGTGATCGCGGGCGTGTTGCTGGTGATCGTCAACGGCTGCAGTCTGAGGTTGAAACGGTTTGCCGCCCATTTCGACGTACACCTTCTCGACCTGGGCCGGAAAGAAATCGCCGACATAATGCGCAATCGGTTTTTGTTTCAGCAGAGCGGCCTTGATGTCATCCACCGCTGCCTTTACTTCTTCCGGCTTCTTGCTCGCGTACTTGCTGACCTGTTTCCGTAATTCAACAAAAAACTTCTGTTGGTCTTCGAGAACTTGACCTGTGCCCATGGGACCGTGCCCTGGGCAAATCGTTTTGGCGCCGAGTTTCTTGGCGGCGGCCAGAGTCTTGACCCATTGCTCCGCGTTGCCGTCGTTCATGTAGTTGTATGGGCCGTTCACGCAGGCGTCGCCGGTGAACAGGATTTTTTCCTTGGGCAACCACGCGAAGCCGTCGCCGTGCGTGTGCGCCACGCCGAAGTAATGCAACTCCACGCGATGTTTGCCGTCGTCGAAGATCATGTCCTTGTCGTAAAGCAGCGAGGGTGGTTTCAATTTGCTCGCGGCGACATCCTTGCGGCCCTTGGCGGCGTCTTCCCAGCGACCCGGCTTGCCGCCGTAATAGCCGGTTTCATACTTCTTCATCTCGTCAATGACGCCGACGTGTGCGACCGGCACCGCGCCGTTGTCCACCCAGACTTGATTGCCGTAGGCGTGGTCGCCGTGATGATGCGTATCGAAGGCGAAACGAATCGGCTTGTCCGTGATGGCCTTGATCTTGGGAATGATCTCTTGCGCGCCGGACGGGAAATTGCCGTCGATGACCAGCACATAATCTTCAAAAACAATCCAGCCATTGTTGCAATGACCGTGGCCTTGGAGGTCGCCTTCATGGAAATAAACGTCCGGCGCGATTTGCTCCGCCTTGTTCACTTCGGCAGTGGAAAGGACGGGCGATAACAAAAGTGCCGCGAGGGAAGGAAGCCAAGCTGTTGAATTGGGAGAGTTCATGGCGGGATGGTGACAAAATATTTTCTCCGGTCAAATGAGAAAGGTGCAGCGTTGAGCTTGCCTACCCTGACCTTGTTTCAAGATGGCGTATTCGACTCAACCTTCTGCGTGACATTTCGCGGGCGGGGTGGTCTATTTCTTATAGCAAGACCGAGTTCAGCAACCGCGTTTTTTACAAAGCAAGTAAAGGTCAGTTTTGGAGAGTTTTGTTCGAAAGTCATGAGTTATGACGAAACTGTGCAATAGCCTCGTTCAAGCGAAGGAAAGTAATTCCCGAGGTCGCGCTTTCACACTTATCGAACTCTTGGTGGTTATCGCCATCCTTGGCATCCTGGCCGGCTTGCTGCTTCCGGCACTTTCCTATGCCAAGGCGCACGCGCGCTCGACCGCCTGCAAAAACCACCTTCGGCAAATGGGGATTGCTCTGCAAATGTACGTGCATGAGAACGGGAGTAAATATCCGTATGGGGTGAACCCTTATGCTCCCGAATTTGACGACGCAGTTGGAGTTGCGAACACGCGGTATTGGTGGGCGAAGCTTCTGCCTTACTACCCGGTGAAGTGGACGGTCGCGAAATACCACTGTCCAGGATACAAAGGGGCAATAGTGGGAGAGGTCGGCAGTCGTCCTCCCTTTGGTGCCTACGCATACAATCAGAGGGGAGTTCGACCACCTGTCTCCGGTCATCAGAATCCTAATCTTGGTATTAATATTCGTTTTCCCGACGACCAATTCGGTTTGGGACCAACCTATCACAAATCGTCGCCGTTTCGGGCAGTTTCTGAAAGTCAAATAAAGGTGCCTAGCGAGATGTTGGCCATTTGTGAATCCAGGTTCTTAAACGCGAAGGTAAATGGCTATCCAGGCGGAGAGTGCGACACGCAATGCGGATTCTTGAGGTTTCCTTACAACGGCGCGGGAAACGAATTCGCTTTTGGCGAAGAACGACACGGGAAGAATTACAATCAACTGTTCTGCGATGGACACGTTGCGGCCATGAATCCGTGGGTTTTGTTCAATCCCACGAATACCGCGCCGATGTGGAACTACGACCATCAGCCGCATCCAGAACTGTGGATGCCGGACTACTAACCTTGCTCAGAGTAAGTACCGGACTGCAGGGCGTGACTGAGCCATTGGAGTTGAAACCAACAAGCTCACTTCACCTCGTTGCCAAATTCTGAGGGCGGTTCGAGTTTGCCCTTGTGTTTCCAGAGACGGTCGTTGAGTTGCGGAAATAATTTCAGTGCGTTGTCGCGGAGAATTTGTTTGCCAATCTTCAGCGCGAACTCCTCTTTGAGATCGCCGCTCGTAATTTTTTCGGCCAGCACTTCTGCCAGACAACGGCGCGTCATTTCAGTGGCGCCGTAAATGCCCTCGGCGTGATTGCAGTCTGCTCCCCATAAGATGTGGTCGGACGGCATCACTTCAAGCCATTCGTGGTAAGCGCGTTTGGCCATCGTGTAGCTGAGCGTCGGCATCCAGACCGAATCAATCCAGACATGCGAACCGTGACGCATCCCAATCGCGCCCGTCTCGCCAATCCACGGATAACCGCCGTGAAACAGAATGAACTTGGTTCTTGGATTGGACGTGATGAGGTCGAGCAGCAACATCGGGTTCGAGCCGGCCAGCCGGCCGTGTCCGGTGTGAATTTGAAATGGCAGCTCGTACCTGGCACTGAACTCAACCAGCCGCCACATGATGAAGTCTTCAAAGTCTTTGATTTCCCTGGCTGTGAGTTCACTGCGCGGCCGACCAAAAGTTTTCTCGGCGATTTCCTTTGGCACGTTTTCAAAAAGCAGCGTTCGCTCGTAGGCCAACGTCGTTTTCAGGCAGATTGCGCCCGCGGCTTTGGCCTTCTGAAACAACTGATCAAGAGCGTTCAAGTAGTCGTCGAGCGATTTGATCTCCAGACCGGCTTCTTTGGCAAAGTAGTACGGGCTGTCCCACGGATTCTTGTCGCTGTATTCGGTAGGATGGAAACCGCGCACAAGCGTCGTAACATTGAACACCAGCACTTCAAACGGATAGTAGGTCTTGAGTTTCAACCTCGCCCAGTAAGGATCGTTGACCATGAGTTCGATGTTCGCCCGCTCGGTGACAACGTGGTAAATCCATTTCTGGTCCTGATAGTTCTTGAAGATGCGCTCATTCAACTTGCGGGCCTGCGCGTCAGTGATGGTGTCGAAGTCAACGCCGTAGAGGTCTTGAAAGGCGGGGAGTTGGTAGCGATAAACGCTCGTCGCGCGGGCATTAGTAAAATCGTTTTTGGCTTTGTCCCACCACTCGTCGAACGAACCGCCGGATTTCCACGGCGTGAGCGGATTGAAACCCGTGAAATAACTGTTGCGCCAAATGCCAGAGAGATTCATCCCGCGACCGTGGTCCGTCTCAACGTATCCCGGCAATGTTTCGAGCGGGAAAAGATGATCGTGCGTGTCGATGGCGGGAATGGAATCAAGATACGCCTTGACGCGTTTATAGCTCGCCGTTTTGCGCGTGGCTTCAGCTTGAACGAAGTTAGATGCGAGAAGACAAAACGTGAGGGTTGTGCAGAGAATAGGTTTCATAGGTCTCATGGTGGTTTCCAGTCATCAGGACTGCAATAATGCAATGATGGTTGAACGGGCCGTGGCGAGATTTTTGTATCGCGCCATCTCCTCCGGCATCGTTTGCAATACGCGGCTGAGTCGTTCTGCCACTGTTGAATCCTTCTTCAGCTCGGCGAGCGGGTGAATGGCGATCCGGATGCCGAATAGAATTCCCTGGTTTTGCGGCAATGCTACGAGCGCCTGATGTTCCACGCGCAACCAGATCTCTGTCAGACTCACGGAAGCATCGAAGCGCGGGAGTCGGCGTTCCGGATGTTGATTTAACTCCGGCGAACGGCTGAGCCCCCAGTTGGCGCGTTGCCAGGCGATGCCGGGTTTGATCTTGCTCAGAAATCCGTGGATTTGATTTCCGAGCTGCGAGTTCAAGCCGGGCACCACACCGTGAATGAATTCCAGCGGTCGGCCAATTTTTTCCGCCAGACTCCAGGAGGAGGGAAAGCAAACGCAGCCGGCCAGCAGATGAAAGCAGCCCTCGGCTTGCGGCTTCAAGAGGAGGAAATCCGGTTCGAGGGTTTCGCCCAGTGCGAGGCAGCGTTCCCAGGGAGAATTTGCTTCTTTCAATCGAGCAAGCGGAGCATCCGCTTGCCATAAGCACGCCCTCTCTATCGTTTCGTCCAGCAGCGGAATTCCTTCCGGCAAGAGTGCGGCGTAGGTCTGCGGCGCGGTTTGCAGCCAATGTCGCCGCTGTGAAATCAGTTCCTCATGGCGTTCCGTGGGTGCAAAGAATTCGGCGACGTTTCCGCGCTCGAAACGCATCTGCAGTCGATAATCTTCATCCGGAATTACATCAGCCAGATTCATCGCATCCGAAACTTCACGCCGCTTTAAGCGGATGTGACCGGTCGGTGAGCGGCATCGGCACGCGAGCGCCGCTGAGTCCGGCGTGATAGACTGCCATCACCATTTCCACAGCTTTCATTCCCGCGCGACCGCTGCAAACCGGTTCGCGATTCTTCTGGATGGCCTCAAGCCAATCGTCCACGACGCGTTGATTGGCCGGAATGAAACCGCGTTCTGCCTCATTGGCATTGAGCATGGGATCATTTTCCAGTCGCCGCCATTGATCAGTTTTACCCGATGTTTCCCATTTGCCCGGCTTCGACCAGTAAATTGTGGGACAAACATCGGCGAGAATGCGGACGCTGGCTTTACTGCCAATGATTTCAATTCCCCAGTGTCCGATGCTGTCTCGCAGTTTGGCTCGACTGGTGAAACTGGCAATGACGCCGTTGGCGAACGCGAACCGCGCTTCAATTTCGTCGCCGGCCACCGGCCCGATTTGCTCGGTGACCGTGCGCGCGTCCTGTCGCGTAATGTCACGTCCCTTCCACAACACGCGCGCCGCACACCACAGCGGTTCGCCGGCAAAGAACCGAATCAGGTCGAACAAATGTGTGCCCAACACCAACATGTCTTCGCCGCCGGCGCGCGCGTCCTGTTTTCCATAAGCACGAATCTGGAGCAGGTCGCCGATCAAGCCATTCTCCATCTCACGCTTTAGATGAAGGATGCTTGGCGCGAGACGCATT
This sequence comes from Verrucomicrobiota bacterium, assembly GCA_016200005.1. Lineage (NCBI taxonomy): Bacteria > Pseudomonadati > Verrucomicrobiota > Verrucomicrobiota bacterium. The sequence goes on from JACQFP010000042.1 coordinate 12,194, forward strand.
TGATGGGCGACGGCAATCTTCAACCCGGCTTTCTCGGCGAACACCAGCGAGTCATCCGCCTCCGCGAGCGTTTGAGTAAACGGCTTTTCCGAGTAAACGTGCGCGCCAACCTTGAGAGCTGCCATCGTCATTGCGTGATGTTGATCGGTCCACCGTGGCGCGACGGCCACCAGTTGCGGTTTCTCCTTTTCCAACATGAGGTGGTAATCGTCGTATTGACGAAGCGCTTTGCTTTTTTCCGCCGCCTTGGCGCGGCCCGATGGGTTCGGATCGGCCACGGCCACCACCTGAACGTTTGCGCTGTCGTTGAAAACAATGTCGAGCCCGTGGCCGTAATCTCCTTTACCAGTATGACCGATGACGGCGGCGCGCAACTTGTTGCCCGTTGCATCCGATGGCTCGGCACCAAAGAGGGTCTTGTCTGCGACCGTCACCGCACCAAGCATCAAACCTGACTGCTTCAGAAAAACCCGGCGGGAAAGCGGGGCGTTGGTTTTGTCTCTGCGGGTTGTCATGCGGCGTGAATAAACTCCACTCGCGCGACTGTCAACGGACGATTCACAAACCCGGGCGTGATTGCTGACGCGTGGTCGCCACCGGACACTAACTACCACCGAAGGCGTGGGGCACTTGGTTTGGAGTTCCGCCTTAGCCGTAACGATGCAGACCGAAGAACCCCTCACCCTGGCCCTCTCCCCGTCGGACGGGGAGAGGGAATATTTTCGCGCGTATGGACGACGCGCACCGTTGGGTGATTTGCCGCAACGTCGCCGCAGTTTCACCCTCTCCCCATCGGATGGGGAGAGGGCCGGGGTGAGGGGCGTGTTCAACTACATAGAGACGGCTTAGGCGGTCGGGGTGGGTGTTAATCCAAGGCCGCCTGAAGGCGGAATTCCAAACGGCGGAGGCGGCCGGTTGTGATCGCGTGCGGATTGGCCGTCATCATCGTGGTTGAAAAGGCGCGGGGCGTCCTTCATTGTCTTGACCCATGAATCACGTGGAACAGTTGGACGAATTGCTGACGTGCCGCCTGGACTTCGGGCGCAAAGCGGTCGAGCCGTGCACGATTGTGATTTTTGGCGCGAGCGGCGATTTGACCGCGCGCAAATTGATCCCTGCCTTTTATCATCTGTTTGGCGAGAAACAATTGCCGTCGCCCTTCCGCATCATTGGCTTTGCGCGTCGCTCGAAGACCGACGCCGAATGGCGCGTGGAATTGAAGACGGCGCTGGACAAGTTTTCCCGCACCCAACCGGTGAACGAGGAACAATGGTCGGCGTTTTCGGCAAACGTGTCCTATTGCCAGGGTGAATTCTCGGATCTCGCCGCCTACCAAAAGCTGGAGCAACAACTCACCGGGTTTTGCAACGAACCGCTGCGGCGCAACCTCGTTTTTTATCTGTCCACGTCGCCCAGCCAGTTCGCTGAAGTAGTCGAGCATTTGCACAACGCCGGTCTGTTGCAGAAGAAGGAAGCCGGCGGGTTCTGGCAACGGGTGGTGGTGGAAAAACCGTTTGGCCACGATCTGGCGTCGGCGAAGAAGTTGAATGCGGAACTGACCCGGTTCGCCCACGAAACCCAGATCTACCGCATTGATCATTATCTGGGCAAGGAGACGGTGCAGAACATTTTGATGTTCCGCTTTTCCAATTCGATTTTCGAGCAGCTCTGGAATCGCCAGTCGGTCGATCACGTGCAAATGACCGTCAGTGAAAAACTGGGCGTCGGCACGCGCGGCGGATATTATGAGGAAGCTGGCGCGTTGCGGGACATGGTGCAAAATCACATGTTGCAGGTGCTCGCGCTGATGGCCATGGAACCGCCGGTGTCGTTGGAGGCGGAGTCGGTGCGCGACGAAAAGGTCAAGCTGCTGAAATCAATCCGTTTGTTGCATCCCAGCCAGGTGGTGGGCGCCGTGGTGCGCGGTCAATACGCGGCGGGCGAAATCGATGGTCAGCCGCGCCCAGCCTATCGCCAGGAGACCAAAGTGAGTCCGAACTCGAACGTGGAAACGTTCGTGGCGCTGAAACTCTTCATCGACAACTGGCGCTGGTCGGGCGTGCCGTTTTATCTGCGGTTCGGAAAGAATCTGCCCCTCAGCGCGAGCGAAGTGCGCGTGCAGTTCCGTCCCACGCCGCACGTGCTGTTCGCCGCGCAATGCGGACCGAAACTGGACGCCAACGCGATCACGTTGCGGTTGCAACCGAACGAGGGCATCACGTTGCGCTTCAACGGCAAAATCCCCGGCACCAATCTTCAACTGCGCCCGGTGCGGATGCATTTCAGTTATGACGCGGAATTTGGCGCGTACACGCCTGAAGCGTATGAGCGGTTGCTGCTGGAAGTGTTGTCCGGCGACGGCACGCTGTTCATCCGTCGCGACGAAGTGGAAACGGCCTGGAGCATTGTGGACCCGATTCGGGAGGGTTGGGATGGCCAGCCGCTTACGGGACACGAGTTTTATTCTGCCGGCACCTGGGGGCCGGCGGCGGCCGACGAGTTGTTGACTGCTCGTGGACACGCGTGGCGTAATCCGCAACCGATTACCTGAGCAGGAGGAGAGCGTGAGAACTCGCCATCTGGAAGCCGAGTCCGCCTCCCGGCGTTGATAACCAATCTTCGCATGACAAACTTTGAGCTTTTTACTTTGCCGAACGCCGTCGCTTTAGCTCAAACGGTGGCGAGCGCCTGGATTTCGGAAGTGGAAACCGCAAGTCACGCCGGCGCGCCGCAATTCGTCGCATTGTCCGGCGGACGGATTGCGCGGCAGTTCTTTGCAGCGGTGGTCGAACTGGCCAAAGCCCGGAACGTTTCCTTCGCTCCCGTCCATTTTTTTTGGGCGGATGAACGGTGTGTTCCGCCGACGGATGCGGAAAGTAATTTCGCCATCGCCTATGACCACTTGCTGGATCCATTGAAGATTGCGTCTGGGCAGATTCATAGAATTCCAGGTGAACTAAATCCACAGAAGGCCGCTGTGACCGCCGCCGCGGAGTTGGGCCGGGTCGTGCCTGGCACCCAAAACGGGCAACCGACGCTCGACATTGTTTTCTTGGGCATGGGCGAGGATGGACACGTGGCGTCAATCTTCCCAGGCGAACCGGAAGGCGTCATCTTGGACAGGTCAATCTATCGTGCCGTCACCGCAACCAAGCCACCACCGCACCGCATAACGCTGGGTTACCGCATGATCGGGGCGGCGCGACAGGTCTGGGTGCTGGCTTCCGGTCCAGGCAAAGAGCAGGCGCTGCGCGAATCCCTCGCCACGGCGGGCCGAACGCCATTGGCGCGAGTGCTCAGGTTGCGTTCACACACGAAGGTTTTTTCGGATATCCCCATTCGCTAAAGGCGATTTTGCCTCTGTTTACGGGTGATTTCGGGGGGCTGAAAAAATTTGTGATTTTTTTGAACACATTGGGGGTTACAATCATCTATATTTCAGAGTTGGTACGCTGTCCGTTTAGGGTTGGCAGAGAGGTTATGCTGGTAATGAAGTTCGGGCAGCGGCAAAATAGTTGGCTTCATTACTCTTCTGAGCGCCTCGGTGAAGGCGTTTTAACCTCGTCACCAATGAGCCAGAGCAATCTGGCTCATTTTTTTTATCCCGACATATGAAGGTTTGAACACACGCGCCCCATTCTCGAGTTGGCTTCAAGCTCCTCCTTGCCTTTCAACTCGACCTGCTGTTTGATTCACGCCGCCTTATGATTAAAATTCCTGTCCTCCGTTGGGGCCAACCTTACGAAAGCCTCGAAGTCGATAACGTCATCCACTTCATCACCGGCGAAACGCTCGCCCGGGTAAGCCAGGCCAATCCCGGAATGCTCGCCAAGGACATGAAGAAAGCGTCGCGCGCCCGCGACGTGTTGCGTGAGATTCCCATCCGCCAACTCGTCCAGATCATGAAGAAGGCGGCCGACCTCTACAAAGACGCCACGCTGCCGATGGGCGACGGACAGCAGTCGCCCGACGATTTTGCGCGCCAGCAGTCTGCCTCAACAGGAATGCCCGAGCACATGTGCAAAGCGAACATGGCCAAAAACCATTTCGTGCTGTCGAACATGGACCGCATCCTCGATTGCCTCACGCGCGGGTTGCCGCTGGACATTCTCACGCGCGGCTATGGCGACGAAGGCCGGGGCGTGGTGGTGAGTTACCAGGCGCAATCGCCCGTGCTCGGGTTGGTGCTGCCGTCGAACTCGCCGGGTGTGCACACGCTCTGGCTGCCGGTGATCCCGATGCAGGTCGGGCTGCTGCTCAAGCCGGGGCCACAGGAGCCGTGGACTCCCTATCGGATGGCGGCGGCGTTTTTCGAGGCGGGCGTGCCGCGCGAAGCGATCGGCGTTTATCCCGGCGCGGGTGAGATGGGCGCCGAGGTGGTCAACCGCGTCCGCCGCGTGAAGATTTTTGGCAGCACGGAAACCGTTCAGCGTTATCACGGTAATCCTTGCGTGCAGGTGCACGGGCCGGGCTTCAGCAAAATCCTGCTGGGCGACGATGTGGTGGACGATTGGCCCAAGTACATCGACATCATGGTGGACAGCGTTTATCTCAACAGCGGACGCGGCTGCATCAACTGTTCGGGCGTCTGGGCGTCGCGCCACACGAAGGAAATCGCCGCGGCGCTCGCCGAACGCCTCGGCCCCATCGACGCGAAACCGCCGGAAGATCCCAGCGCCACCCTCGCCGCATTCACGGTCGCGGGGCAGGCTCAAGCGATCCACGCGTCCATCCTCGACAAGCTGAAAGAGGACGGCGTGACCGATATGACGGCGAAGTTCGGCTCGCGACTGGTTGAGAAGGAGCGCGCTGCTTATCTACGGCCGTGGGTGATCCACGGTGATTCACCGGAGCGCAAGGTTGCGCAGACAGAATACATGTTTCCTTACGTGACCGTCATTCAGTGCCCGCAGAGCGACATGATCGAGAAGATCGGCCCGACGCTCGTGTGCAGCGCCATCACCAATAACAAGGCGTGGGAACAGCAACTCATCGAGGCGACCCACATTGACCGGTTGAACATTGGTCCGATCCCGACGATCAAGCTGGATTGGCTCCAACCGCACGAGGGGAACATCGTGGACTTCCTGTTCCGGGCGCGGGCGTTCCAGACGACGCCGGAGAAATTGAAATCGTGAGCCGCGTGACGGGATTCCGCGGCGTTCTGGTTTGAGTTATGGGGCTATGTACTTGATTCCCCTTGGCCCATCGGACACGCTAAACTGTGAACTCCAACGCCGCGCGAGGGCCGTTTCCGTTGGAGTTCAACCTTTAGGTTGTCCCGCTCTGCAGGAAGGGGAATCAAGCGCATAGCCCAATTGAGTTAATGTTTAGCCCACGAACAAACCATGAAACCGGCCGGTCCGTTGAAACATTTCGCCCTAGCGTTCCTCATTGCGGTCGTGATTTACACCATCTTTTATACCGGCATTGAACACCGGCGAACGTTCCGCGGTCCGTGGCGGGTGGTGTTTACCAATACCGCCGCCGGCGTTCCCCGGTTGGTCGTTTCCCAGCCAAAACTCGGGATCACCAATCTGATGCTTGATTTTCCCAACGAGAAACTGCCGCTGATCGTTTCCAACAGCCTGATGGTTTGCGATACCCCGCGCGAAGTGCCATTCCCCGTCCCCTTCGGCCAGTGCATTTTCATGGACACGACTTTTCTGCCGGGCACCGTAACGTTCAACCTCTTCAGCCATGAGATAGAACTGCTTCCGCGCGTCCTGATCATCAATAGAAAGGAGTATTCGTGGAAGTCGGAAACTAACATTTCCGTTTCGGGTGTCGGCGTTATGTCAATTCAACCGAAGAACTGAATGGTTGAGTTGGGATTTCACCGCCAACCCAACCGGCTGGCATCGTCAATAGAGCAGATACTTCGCGCGGCGCTTTTGAAAATCTTCCAGGTCGGTGACCCACATTCGCTTTACATCCGCAAGCGTCTTACCGGATTTGAGCGCGTCGATCGTGGCGCTGTGACCGAGCAGTCGATTGAATTTCTCCATGTCGAAGTTGGCGGGATAAAGCCGATGGAGGGTTTGCGCGATGGTGAGACCGATATCCACCACGTTGCAACGCTCGCGCTCGGTCAGGAGCATGTTGACTCCGCCGCACGACTTGTCCTTGAAAACACTCGCCGTGGGCGTGAATCGCACCGGCACAAACCGCACGCCCGCCAGTCCCGCGCGATTCAATTCCTCAGCCAGTTGAACATCGTCGATGTAAGGCGCGCCGACGACTTCAAATGGCGTGTCGGTGCCGCGCCCGACCGACACCGCCGTCGTTTCCAGCAAGCCCACGCCGGGATAAAGCGTTGCCGCAGTCAGCCCGCGCATGTTTGGCGAAGGATTGATCCACGGCAGCCCGGTTTGATCGAACCACAAATCGCGCGACCAGTTTTCGACTGGAATCACAGTCAGATCAGCTTTGAATTGGCGCTCGTCGTTCAACATCCGCGCCAGTTCACCGATCGTCATGCCGTAACGAACAGGTACCGGATGAAACGCAGTGTAGCTGGTGTCGCTGGTGAGCACCGGACCGTCGATGGTCGCGCCATTGATCGGATTCACGCGATCCAGGACGAACATTTTGATGCCCGCCTCGGCCGCCGCTTCCAGTGCGCCGCCCATCGTCGAGATGTAAGTGTAGAACCGGCAGCCGACGTCCTGAATGTCGAACACCAGAGCGTCGAGGTCTTTCAATTGGTCCGGTTTGGGTTTGCGCGTTACGCCGTACAGACTGTAAATCGGCAGCCCGGTCTGTTCATCCATGCTGTCGCCCACCTTCTCGTCCAGCGCACCCCGGATGCCGTGTTCGGGACTGAACAATAATTTCAGAGTTACGTCTGGCGCGTTTTTCAGAAGGTCAATGGTGGAATTGCGTTCGCGGTCGGTGCCCGTGTGATTGGTGATCAGTCCGATTCGCAAGCCTTTGAGTCGCGCAAAGTGTTCCCGTTTGAAAACGTCGATGCCATTCAGCGACTTGAGTTGAGCAGTTGTCGGCGGATTGACCACGCGAGCAGCAACATTGGTCTCCGCTTCCGTTCGAGGCGAAAGTGAACCGGGAACGTACGCGAAATTGAAGCCGACCACCGCCTCCGCCGCGAGATTCGCCAGTGTCGCTTGCAACGTCGCCACGCTGCCTTTGCCGTCGGGGTGAACGCGGTTGGAAAGAAATATCCAGAACGTTTTGGAAAAAGGATCGATCCAAAGGCAACCACCCGTGAACCCGGTGTGGCCGTAGGAACCGAGCGGGAAAATCTTGCCGCGCGGCCGGCTGTAACCCGAGTCAATATCCCACCCCAACCCGCGTCGTGCCGAAACCGCCGGCGGCGATTGCACGCTCGTCATCAGCCTCACGGTCTCCGGTTTGAAAATGCGGACGCCTTCGAGAGTGCCTTCATTGAGCATCATGCGGGCGTAACGCGCCAGATCTGTTGCCGTCGTGAACAGTCCGGCGTGACCGGCCACACCGCCCATCAAACGCGCGGTCGGATCATGCACCGTGCCGCGCAACATCTCCCCATCCGTCATTTCCGTCGGAGCAATTCGTGCCCGTTTCGATGCGGGCGGGACATAGCCGGTGTCCATCATCTTCAGTGGTTGATAGATTTCATGAGTGACAAATTCCTCCAGCTTGCGGCTGGTCACGCGCTGAACGACTTCACCCAGCAGAAAAAAGTTGATGTCGCTGTAACGGAAGGTGGTGCCGGGCGACGATTGCAGTTTTTCGCGGCAGGCCATTTGGATCGCCGTTTCCTGTCCGTGCCATTTCGTCTTGGTTTCGATGTCCGGTCGCAGTCCCGAAGTGTGCGTCAGCAGTTGGCGGATGGTAACCGCCTCTTTCCCGTCGCCCGCGAACTCAGGAATGTAACTGTGCACCGGCGCATCAAGTTTCACTTGGCCGCGCTCAACCAACAGCATCACCGCCGGCGTGCAGGCGATGACCTTGGTCAGCGACGCCGCGTCGAAGATCGTGTCCTCGGTCATAGGTTCTTCCGCCGGAACGAGCGAGCGATGGCCATAAGCCTTGTGGTAGGCGTGGCCATTGCGTTCCAACCAGAGCGCACCGCCGGGAATGCTTTTCTCGGCGATGGTCTGGTTGATGGCCGCATCCATCTCCAGAAGTTTCGCGGGCTGAAACACCGGCAGCGGGGCGGGTGGGGTTGTTTTACAAGCGGACAGTCCGATCAACAGTCCAAGAGAAAGCGACCCAAAGCAATGATGTGCAGCCCAACGGATTCGACGAAACGTCACGGAGCGGAAATGGCGCATAGTTTGGCGAAAAGAATTAAACCATCGCGCCGCCGCATGCGCCAATGAAACATTTCAAGAGCGCTCCGGCTTACGGCAACACGACGACGCGATAAAATCGTTGCGTATCAGAACTGATGGCATCCTGCTTCGACGCCGTATTCCCGATGGCGGGCACGTCGCCAGGCAGATCATTCCAGCCTGCGTCTGCGAGGCTGGTCTTAAATTGGACGCGGTAAGTTTTCCCGGCAATCGCGCTCCAGACCAGCGTCACGTTCACGCCGTCCTGCGTAATCGATGTGATGCTAGGGCGGGAGACATCCACGTAATTGAGTGCGAACGCGGTGTTGTTGGCGTTGGTGGGGTCGCTGGTGCTGGCCCAGGCGGTCGCCTGATTCGTCAACGTGCCGGAGCTGGTGACAGTGGCGGTGATGGTGATGGTCGCGGTGCCAGAATTGGACAGCGAGCCGAGATTGCCGATGATGGTGCCTCCGTTGTTTGTCCAACTGCCCTGGCTCACCGCGGCGGAAATAAAGTTTTCACCGGCGGGCAGCGTGTCGGCGGCGGTCACGCCGCTTGCCGCATCGGGACCACGGTTCGTGACGGTGAGCGTGTAAGTGAGCATGTCGCCTTCCGTGATTTGGGCCGGCATGCCGGTGAGCGCGACCGCCAGATCGGCGACCTGACTGCAACAAATGGGGCCGACGAGAGTGGTGATCGCCAGCCGCCAGCCGCCACTGAGGTTGCCGGTGTCGGAACTGGTGTCATCCATGATGAACAGCGACCAGGTTCCATTCGGATTGAGGCCGTTGAAGGCCGACAAGGCCGTGCCAAAAGGACCCCCCGGTGCCGGAGCGGAGAAAGTGTCGCCCGCCTGATAGTCGGTGGGTTGGAACGTGCCCGAAACAATCTGGCCGGAATCCGGCAACGTGGCGGCGGCATCATCGTCAAACGTGAGCACCACGTTGCTGACATCGTTGCCACCTCCGGTGTCGGACATGAGCAACACGGTCTGGCCGGTCGGGCCAACCAGCAACACATCAATGTCGTCCGGATAGGTGTGGCTGAGATTCAACAGCGTCACAGTGACTTTGGTCACCTGACCGGTGACGCCGGAAACGCTGATCGTCGAGGGGTACGGTGAACCCGGGCCACTCGTGCTGCTGCCGGGGATTTTAATTGAAGCAGAGTTGCTGTTGGTTTTTGTCGTGGCGCTCGTGGCGCCCAGATTGAAACCGTTGGTCAAGATGCCCAAGTCGGCCGCGCCGTCCTGGAGTTGAAGACGGGCAATCACCGTTCCACCACACACACCCGTGGCCGTGAAGGAGAAGGGCATGGTGACAGATGGACCACCCGCCGCCAGCACGCCGTAAGTCTGCGGACCGCTCGGAAAGCTGATGCCGTTGGTGTACAATAACGTGACCACGAGATTGGTTGTGTTGGCAAAGCCGATGTTCTTCAGCGCGAAGTTCACGGTCACTACTTCACCCGGATCGACGGCGCCATTGGTCGGCCCACAGGTTTCCCCCGCGAGCGCGGCGCTTTGCAACACCACGTACGATGTGGGAATTGAATTGGTGACAGTGAAGTTGGTGGGCGAAATGTCGAAAAAAATATTGCTCACTGCCTCAACCTTGATGCGCGCCAGGGAACTGGAGATGTTCGGGAGGAGGACCGTCTCTGAACCGTCGTTGGGCGTGTTAGCGACGAGGGTGATGGGGAACGAGTTGCCGCCGTTCGTGGAGAGGAGAATGTTCACTGTGGCGGCATCCACGGGCGCCCCGGTAGTGCCCGCAACATCCCACGTCACCGTTCTGGTGCCGGACCAGGTCACCGCCGAGCTAGGTGATGTCACCACAAACGGGCCGGCAGTTGAAGTGACCGTAACCTGTGTATCGGCCGTGTTGACGCCGCCCCCGCCGGCGCGGTTGTCGCGCGCTGTGACGCGAAAATTCATGGTTCGATCCGTTGTCGGCAGTTGCTCGCCGATGCTGGTCGTGTTGTTGAGAAGGTCAGAGATTTTCGGAAAAGTTCGCGCTGGGCTGGAAACCGGATTGAAGGAACGAAACAACGGACTGCTCCCGTTGTCGGGGCTGGTCACGGTGGTGGCCGGTCCGAGATCGCGCTCTTCCCAACAATACGTCAGCGGGTCGCCGTCCGGATCGCTGCCAGCGGCGGTCAAGGTGAACGGGGTGCTCGTCGGGATGACGAAGGCCGGCCCGGCATCGACAGTCGGCGCATTGTTGCCGGTGGACGAGAGCGCGGGACAACCGCTGCCGGAGCCGGCAGTCGTGTAGTTGATGATTTCGTCGAAGCTGACGGAATGGAAGTAAGGATCGCTGTGCGGCTGCAGGTTGTCGGTGCCGCAAATGCCGGCATACGCCATGATGGTGGAGCCGCTGCCGGGTTCGTACGCGGTGGAAGCGTTGCGAGTGCCACCGCCACAGTTCCCCGCGGTGCTGTTGAAGGTGTGGTTCGCGCCGAACTGATGCCCCATCTCGTGCGCCACAAAATCAATGTAGAATGCGTCGCCGATCGGCGAAGATAAACCCGTCACGCCGCGCGCTTTGTTGCCACTCACGCAAACGACGCCCAAGCCGGCAATACCGCCACCGCCCGTGCTGAAGACATGGCCGATGTCGTAATTCGCGTCGCCGATAACGGTGTCGATGTTGGCCTGGTTCTGCCCGAGCATGGTCGAGCCGCTCGTGTTCGAGTACGGGTCGGTGCTCGCATTGGTGTAAACGAGCAGGTTGTTGTTCGCGACCAGGATGAGCCGGATGGCCAGTTCCGCTTCATAAACGCCGGTGACGCGATTGATCGCCGTGACAATGGCGGACATGCCCGCTGCCACGGTGCCGCCTTGAAACTGCGTGTATTCGGCGTCCGCCGCGCAAGCCAGCCGATACGTGCGCAACATGCTGCCCGAACGCAACAGATCATTTGCGATGGACGTTCGCGCCGCCGTCGGATTATTGCTGGCGGGGGTGAGGCATTCGAAATCCACAGCTCGACGATAGTCACGCTTGTAATAACTGGTGTGGAGGTTCGCATCGCCCTTCCAATACGGATCGACATAGACGGCGCCGTGCGGCGAAAGGATTTGGGCGTGAAATCCCGCCGGAGCTACGTCGAACCGCACCGTCGCGGTGAGGTCATCAACGCCTTGACCGAAGTAGGTCTTAAGTTCCGGGAATTTGGCCGCCAACTCCGGCGCCATGATTGGCGATTCAACAACGAGAAATCTCGCGAATGTTCCATCCGGCATCGGCAGTACAAGTTCCGCGGGGTTCTGTGCCGCCTGCGACGTGAATTCCCGCGGCGCGCGGCTGAGGACTTCGTGCAGCGCAGCATGATTCAGATTGAAAGCGCGAAACTTGCCGGGATGAATCCAGACTTCGGAAGGCGGTTTGGTGGCAGAGATTTGATCCACCCTTTGCCAGAGCACCTCAGGCGGGGGCGACTGGCCGCGCGCCGACGCGCCGGAAAGCAACAGCGCCATGAACAGAATCGCGAGAGTCCGGAATTTGAAGTGGAACATTATGGCGCGTTCTTCTGTTCAGTTTGAGACTTCAGACCAAGTTCAACGCGCGCAATATGCTACAGCACTGCGTAAAGGTCAAACGGGTGACGGGGTGACCCCCTTGAGCACTGGCCCCTTTGCCTCATGGGAAAATGACACCGAGGCATATAATGGTCTTGAGGGCAAGCGCGCAGTCTCCAAATGGAGTAGCGCCGCTGCAAACCGATGTCACTGAGAAACAGCTTGCGGCTTGCAGGTGCCTACGGATAGGTGAGTTGGTAAAACCGCCGAGGCAGTCCCACGGCGCCGGCGTCATTGTATTGCAACGTGCCACTGCCATCTGCCGTTACGTCCGCGATGGTAGTAAAACTACTCGGACCTAAAGTAGGCGACGCCTGGAGATGGTGAATTGCGGACGGGACACCGACACCTTGCAGGACAACCTGGCCGTTCATAAGGTGAGTGATGGAAGTAAACCTCATCGCTTCGCCACCAAACTCAAAGGCGCCAATGTCCGGTGCATCGTGCCGGATAAAGTTGCGTTGATCGAGCTTGGGCGCGTTGGCATTGGCTGCATTGATCGCTGGACTGCCGGACATGAGCGCATGTGTCTTGGTCGGGCCGCCGTTGTCTTGCAACGGACCCAGAAGCGGGTCCTGACCGAAGATGTTTCCGCCCTGAGGTCCGCTGATGAAGAAGTTCGTGGTCGTCCGGATCAGGTCAAAGGCGAGCTGGCCCGTCACGGCACCGGCATTTGTGCCGTCGTGGGTAGTAAAGCCGTCATCAGGTGTGTCAAGCGTGATCCCGTTGCCACGCGCGTTGTTGGCGATCAGCGAATTCTGCGCGAAGAAGGTGATGTTAGTGTCGCTAGGACTGGCATAGATAAAGAGTCCACCTCCTTTACCGGTTCCCGAGACGGGAAAACCTAGCAGCACCCGGTTGTTGGCCAGGGTCGAGTTAAGTAATTGTGTCTGGCCGGCGTAGATATAAATGCCGCCTCCGCCTCCATTCTTACCCGCAACGTTACCACTGAAGGTGCTGTTTATAATGTGCAGAAGCGACGTGGGGACGATGAAGCCATCGTGGTAGATGGCGCCACCATAGACCGCGAAGTTGCCACTCAGCGTGCTCCCTTCAATGTGACAGAAGTCACTATTAGTAGGAGAAGCAGATACTGCCAGGCTGAAGATGCCTCCCCCAAAACGCGCCGCTGAGTTCGCGTTCAGCGTCGTGCGCGATATTACAATAGGTGACTCAGTCTCCATCGCTCCTCCGTCAAAATTGGCGTGGTTATCGTGCAGATAGCTGCCAGACAAAGTTAGTGGAACGAAATTGCCGATACCTCCGCCGGAAGCCGCGGTATTGGAATAGATCTCGCTGCGCTGGATGTTCCACTGGGCACCAGAGTTACCATCAACATAGAGGCCGCCTCCCGTTCCATCCGCAGTGTTGCTGTAAATCTGGTTGTCTTTGAGAATGAACTGGCTTTGGCCCGAAGGCATGTGGACGAGCACGCCGCCTCCCGCGCCTACTCCACCCGCCGCCACGCTATTGGAACGAACGATGACATTATCCATCTCGATCGAGCCGCCCGTGGAAGAGAAATTGGCATAAATACCCCCGCCGTTTTGGCCAGTGTTGCTCTCGAAGATCACGTCACTGAGCAGGACATGGCCGGCGCCTTCGATGTAAAGACCGCCGCCGCCAATCGGGCTGTTCGTGGAAATCGATTCGCCGTTGCGGATCGTCATTCCGCTCAGAGTAAAGTTCTTCACCGTGGACAGAATCTGGAAGACACGGTCGTGGGTCACCGAGCCATTGCCGTCCACGATAGTGACTCCTGAGCCCGCGCCCTGAATTTCTATGTCGGCAGTGATGTCCAGATCTCCGGCTACAGCGTTGTTGTCGTAGCCCACTCGGGTCAGCGTGTACGTGCCCGCCGGCAGGATAATCGTAGTCGCTCCTCCGGAGTAGTTGGCTTGCATAATCGCCGCCCGTAAAGTGCAAACGCCGGAAGGATAGCTGAGGCACTTCCCATCCAGTTGGTCAGCGTCCGGCTCGTCCGCTGTGCTGTTGACGGTGAATATAGCTCCAGCCTGCGAGCTTTCCGATCCAAAGAATGGAAGCGCCAGGGCGCAACCTACAGCCAGCAGTGTCTTTCTTCTCAGGCGAGTGAGGGAGGATAGGTTTTCGGTTTCACTCATCTCGTCGCGGTCTAGCAAATCGGAACGGCGGTGTCAACCCGCCCGTTTTGCCGGCTTTCAAGCCGATCTAAATGTGTGGCCCGGAGCCCACGAAAGCTCTTGAGCTTGTGTTGCACCAGCAGTCGGTCCAAAGTGGCGGCGCTGAATTGGTTGAGCGGTTTCCTTTGGGACGGCACAACCTGACCATAGTGCCTTTCGTTATGACGCAGCCTCAGGGACAGAGCACCAGCCAGGCGTTTGCTGCACAGCCACTCAGCCGCCAAATAGTGCCCACCACTTCTGCCACGGGTTCATACTTGGGCTGTGGGCCAGCTCGATTTGAGTCAACTCGTGGCCTCATTCCGCTGACAAATTCTCTTGCGTTCCGGCGGCGATTGCTTTGCGCTTGGGGCGAAGAAACATTTCCTGTGTACCATTGGCAATTCATAATTCTGTTGGGAGTTTTGACTGGCTGCGCGCGTTTTCAATCGCAGCCTCTTGCGCCAGCCGAGACCGCGTCGAAACTCGAAGCCCGCACGCTCCACAATCCCGACCTGAAGAAATTCCTCGAAAAGAATTTGCATCGCGAGTTGACCACCTGGCCGTTGAAGTCGTGGGATTTCTCCGCGCTCACCCTCGTGGCGTTCTATTATCATCCCAGCCTGGACGTCGCGCACGCGCAATACGGTGTCGCACAGGCCGGAGTGATCACCGCTGGCGGAAAACCAAATCCCACCGTCGGTCTTGTCCCGGAATACACGGTCAACGCGGCGCGCGGAATGTCCCCGTGGCTCGCCGGTGTCAACTTCGACATTCCGATTGAAACCGCCAACAAGCGCGGCTACCGCATCACCCGGGCCAGACATCTGTCCGAAGCCACGCGATTAAATATCGCCACAGTCGCCTGGCAGGTGCGCAGCAATTTGCGCCGCAGTCTGCTCGATTACACCATCAGCCTCCGGCGCGAAGAGATTTTGAAGACGCAGCAGACCACACAGACGGAGATGGTCAAGCTGATGGCACAAAGGCTGGCAGCGGGCGCGATTGCGCCGACGGAACTTTCGACCGCACGCATTGGGCTCGATAAAACCCGACTGGAACTGGGCACGGCCCAAAGTCAAAGCGCCGAGGGTCGCGCACGCGTCGCCGAGGCGCTCGGCCTTCCGCTGAGCGCGTTGGATGAGGTTGGTTTGGCGTTGGACCTGGAGCGGTCGGCGCCGGCTGATCTGACTACCACGGAAGCGCGGCGGGAAGCATTGCAGAGTCGCGCCGACATTTTGAGCGCGCTCGCCGAATACGCTGCCTCACAATCGGCGCTGCAACTGGAAATCGCCAGACAATATGCCGACATTCACCTGAACCCCGGCTATCAATTCGATCAGGGCGAAAACAAATGGGCGCTCGGCTTGAGCGCGGAGTTGCCGGTGCTGAATCAAAACCAGGGCCCAATCACCGAAGCCAAAGCGCGGCGTACCGAAGCCGCCGCCCGTTTCACGGCGTTGCAAGCGAACGTCATTGCGGAGATTGATCGTGTGACCGCCGCATATCGGGTCGCACAGGAACAACTGGCAACGGGCGACTCGCTGCTGGCCACACAAAAAAAGCAGGGAGCGGCGGCGTTGTCGCAGTTCCAGGCTGGCGCCATCGACCGACTGGAGTTGCTCGGCGCGCAATTGGAACTTGGCGGCGCGGAGTTGCTGCGGCTGGAAGGATTGGCCCGGACTCAACTGGCCGTGGCCGCGCTGGAGGACGCCGTGCAGCGGCCGGTCCTTGAATATCCTGATCTGCCAGCCCAATCCCAAACCCGGAAGGAGAAGAAGCCGTGAAAAGAAAACTGAAAACAGTCTTGGTTCTGCCATTCTTCGTGCTCATTGCTCTTGGATTGATCTTCGCCTACCTCCAAATGAGCAAGGAGCGCGCGGCCGAGGCCGAGCGCGAGAAACCGGTCGCCGCAGAATCGAAAGTCACCCGCGATGCCAGCGGCGAAACCATTGTCACGGTGGACGAGGAAACGCAGAAAAGGATTGCGCTGCAGATCGCGGCGCTGGCGGCTGCGGAACTTCAGCCGGAAGTCAAAGGTTACGGTCGCGTGCTCGATCCTGCGCCAGTGGCCGCGCTGGTCAACGAACTCGTCGCCGCCCACTTCGCTGCGCAGGCTTCCGGCAAGGAATTTGAACGATTAAAATTACTGGCCGACCAAAACAACGCCTCGGCCCGCGCATTGGAAGCGGCGGAAGCAACGGCCCGCCGCGATCAGTTGCAGATGCAGTCGCTCCGCACCAAGCTCGCGTTGACGTGGGGCAAGGCGCTCGCGGAGGGCGACGATCTGCCAGGGTTTGCGCAATCGCTGGCAACTCACGAAAACGCGCTGGTGCGAATTGATCTGCCGGCGGGTGAATCCCTGCCATCTCCGCCGCTTTCCGCGCGCATTGTTTCGCTTGCCGAGGAGTCCAAACCGGTCACGGCGGAATTTTTCGATGTCGCGCCCGCCGTGAATGCGCAGACACAGGGCCAGGGATTTTTATTTCTTGTGAAATCAAACCAATTCCGTTTTGCGCCGGGCGCGGCGGTGCTTGGTTACCTCCGAATCGCGGGTCAGGCGCAGAGCGGCGCGGTGATTCCGCGCAACGCCGTGGTCAGGTTCAACGGCAAACCGTGGGTTTATTTTCAAAGCGGTAACCAGACGTTCACTCGTCGGGAAATCTCCGAGGATCAGCCTCTGGCCGAAGGCTGGTTCGCGGCGCAAGGTATGAAGGCCGGCGACCGCGTCGTGGTGCAGGGCGCGCAAATGCTGCTGTCCGAGGAGCAGAAATACCAAATCCACATGGGGGATTAGGACGGCCATGCTCAACCGCATCGTCCAATTCTCACTCCGGTTTCGCGGCGTGGTCATCACGCTGGCGTGCGTGGTCATTGGCTACGGCCTGCTCGTGGCGTCACACACCAAGCTGGATGTGTTTCCCGAATTCGCCCCGCCGATGGTCGTCATTCAAACCGAAGCGCCCGGCCTGTCGCCCGAACAGGTTGAACAGTTGGTCACGCGTCCGGTTGAGAACGGCATCAACGGCGTGCCGAATCTGAAATCCATCCGCTCGCAATCCATTCAGGGGCTTTCAGTCGTCACGATCGTGTTCCGCGAAGACGCCGACATTTACCGCTCGCGCCAGATGGTCGGCGAACGGCTGACGCAAGCCGCCGGTGATTTGCCACAGGGCGTGGCCGCGCCGAAGATGGGCGCGCTGACTTCATCAACCGCGTTGATGCTCGCCATCGGCTTGACTTCAACCAACCGCACGCCGATGGAACTGCGCACGTTCGCCGATTGGACCTTGCGGCCGCGTCTGCTCAGCGTGCCCGGCGTGGCCAAGGTGGATGTGTTCGGCGGCGATGTCCGGCAACTGCAAATTCAGGTCAAGCCCGACCGGCTCATCGCCTACGGTCTGGACATCGAAGACGTTTTGGCCGCAGCACGCAAGTCCACCGGCGTGCGCGGCGCTGGTTTTGTGGAGGATGCCAACGCCCGGACGATTGTTCGCAGCGAAGGACAATCCCTCACACCGCAGCAACTCGGCGAAATGGTGCTCGTCCATCACAACGGCGTCAGCGTTCGTTTGAAGGAGGTGGCCGATGTCGCGGAAGCGCCCGAGCCAAAACTTGGCGACGCGCTCATCAATGGCGAACGCGGCGTCATTCTGCTGCCGTTCAGTCAATACACCGCAAACACAATGGACGTGACGCTGGCCGTCGAACGCGCGTTGGAAGAAATCAAACCGCTGCTGGTCTCGGAAAAAATCACGATTCAGCCGCGCCTGTTCCGGCCTGCCAATTTCATTCAGGCGTCGCTGCACAATGTCAACGTGTCGCTGCTCATCGGCGGCGTGCTGGTCGTCGTGGTGCTGTTTTTGTTTCTGCTCGATTTGCGAACGGCGTTTATTTCATTTGTTTCCATTCCGCTGTCGCTGCTGGCGGCGGTTATTGTGCTCGACCGATTCGGCGCCACGCTCAACACGCTGACGCTGGGCGGATTCGCCATCGCCATTGGCGTGGTGGTGGACGATGCAATCATTGACGTGGAAAACATTTTGCGGCGGTTGCGGGAGAACCGGACGTTGCCGCAGCCCCGGTCGCTTTTTCAGGTCGTTTTCGACGCATCGCTGGAAGTGCGGAGCGCGGTCGTTTACGCGACGTTCATCGTGGCGGCGGTGTTCATGCCGGTGCTCTTGATGAAGGGCGTTCAAGGAAGATTGTTCGCGCCGCTGGGCACTTCGTTCGTCCTGGCCATCATGGCGTCGCTGGCCGTGGCGCTGACGGTTACGCCCGCGCTTTGCCATCTGCTGCTGTCGCGCATTGCCCCCCCTCCAGAGCCAAAGTACGTGAGCTGGCTCAAGCAGCGGCATCGCCATTGGCTGGAGTCATTGAGCAAACAGCCGCGCACGGTGCTTGTGTCTGCGTTGTTGTTGTGTTTGGGCGCGGCGGCGACGCTGCCTTTTTTCGGCGGCGCATTTCTTCCGGAATTCCGCGAAGGCCATTTCGTGGTTCACATGGCCGCGCTGCCCGGAACGTCCCTCGAAGAATCCCTGCGAATTGGCCGCGAAGTAACAGCGGAACTTTTGAAAAATCCGCACATCCGGTCGGTGTCGCAGCAAGCAGGCCGGGCCGAGCAGGGCGAGGATACATGGGGAACTCATTACAGCGAACTGCACGTTGATTTGCAGCCGTTGAGCGGAGAGGAAGCGGAAGGCGTGATGGGGGAGATTCGGCAGGCGTTGGGAAAATTTCCGGGACTCACATTCAAAATCCTGCCGTTCCTCGCCGAGCGCATGGAGGAAACGATCTCTGGTGCGACCGCCCAATTCGTCATCAACATTTTCGGGGACGACCTGGATGTGCTCGACCAAAAGGCAATCGAGATTCGTCAGGTCGTCGCTCAAGTGGCCGGCGCGGTGGACGTGGAAATGGAATCGCAGCCCGGTTTGCAGGAAACCGTCGCGCGCCTGCGGCCGGAACGATTGCTGCAACTCGGCTTCCGTCCGGTGGAGGTGATGGACGCGATCCAAACCGCGTATCAAGGCACGGTCGTGGCCCAGACTTACGATGCGAACAAGGTTTTTGACGTGGCCGTGATTCTTCATCCTGCCAGCCGCAAGAGCGCCACGACCCTCGGCGCGCTCATGCTGCGCAACGCAGACGGCTTGCGCGTGCCATTGCGGGAATTGGCCGAGATTTATTCCGGCAACAGCCGTTACGTGGTGTCGCATGACGGCGCGCGCCGCCGCCAGCAGGTGACTTGCAATATCGCCGCTGGCGACGCCGCGGCCTTTGCCAAACAAGTTAAAGAGCAGATAACCAGAAAGGTTTCCCTGCCGCCAGGCGTCTATTTGGTTTACACCGGATCAGCCGAAGCGCAAAGTCAGGCGCGTCGCGACCTGCTCATCCATTCCGTCATCGCGGCCGTGGGCATTGTGCTATTGCTTGCCATTGAGTTTGGAACGGCGCGAAACCTTTCGTTGATTCTGGCCAACCTGCCGTTCGCTTTGGTCGGCGGCGTGCTGGCCGTGTTTGCCAGCGGCGGATTGCTCTCCATCGGTTCATTGGTTGGGTTTGTGACCTTGTTCGGCATCACGATGCGCAATTCGATTATGATGGTTTCGCACTTTGAGCATCTGGTGCAAAAGGAGGGAATGACCTGGGGACTCGACGCAGTCAGTCGCGGCGCGTCGGAACGGTTGCTCCCGATTTTGATGACGGCGCTCGTTACCGCGCTTGGATTGTTTCCTCTCGCCATCGGCGCGGGCGAAGCCGGACGGGAAATCGAAGGACCGATGGCAATCGTCATCCTCGGCGGACTGCTGACTTCAACCGTGTTGAATCTGCTGGTGCTGCCAACGTTGGCGCTTCGGTACGGAAGGTTTGAAAAGAATCAAGTGTAAGCTGGCGCAATGACGTGTCTTGCCCCGTGGGATAGGCGCGTCCGGCAATGAGCAAGTTCCCACAACCGGTATCCCACGGGGCGAGTGCGTTTGTAGCGCCGTGTTTTGGCCAAATTTCCTTGCGTTCCGGCGAAGATTCCTTTGCGCTATGGGCAAAGAAACATTTCCCGTGTACCCTTGGCAATTCATCATCATAGTCGGACTGTTGACTGGCTGCGCTCATTTCCAGTCGCGACCCTTATCTCCAGCCGAGACAACGGCAAACCTGCAAGCACGCTCGCTCGACAATCCTGACTTAAAACAATTCCTCGAAAAATATCTCCGCAAGGAGCCGATCACCTGGCCGCTCCCGTCGTGGGATTTGAATGCACTCACGGTGGCGGCGTTCTACTACCATCCCGATCTCGATGTCGCGCGGGCGAAATGGAGCGGAGCGAGAGCCGCGCTCATCACCGGTGGCGAGCGGCCAAATCCGAGCGTCAGTCTTTCACCAGCGTATGACACAACAACTCCGCCGCCGTGGATTCTCGGCTTGAGTTTCGACATTCCTGTCGAGACGGCAGGCAAGCGCGGCTATCGCATCGCGCAGGCGCGGCATTTGTCCGAAGCCGCGCGGCTGAATCTCGCCGCCACCGCGTGGCAGGTTCGCAGCCGCGTGCGCCGAAGTTTGCTGGAACTTTACGCCGCACGCGAAAGCGAATCGGCACAGAGGCAACAAGCCGACGCGCAGACGAAAATCGTCGGGCTTCTTGAAAAGCAGGTTGAAGCCGGGGCTGCTTCTCCAATCGAACTCACGCAAGCCCGCATCAATCTCAACACCACGCGATTGGCGTTGCAGGATGCACAGCGACAGAACGCTGAAGCCCGCGTTCAACTGGCCGACGCACTCGGTTTGCCGGCCCGCGCGTTGAATGACGTGGAGCTTTCATTCGCGGGCTTGAATGAGTTTCCAAAAGATTTGATGACTTCCGAAGTCCGCCGCCAGGCCGCTCTAAATCGCACCGACATTCTCGGCGCGCTGGCGGAATACGCCGCAAGCCAGGCCGCGTTGCAGCTTGAGATCGCGAAGCAATACCCGGATTTGCACCTTGGCCCGGGTTATCAACTCGATCAGACGGACAACAAATGGTCGCTCGGCGTCACGCTCACATTGCCGGTGTTGAATCAAAATCAGGGAGCGATTGCCGAATCCAAGGCGCGTCGCGAAGAAGCCGCTGCGCGGTTCGTTTCCGTGCAAGCGAAAGCACTCGGCGAAATTGACCGCGCGGTGGCTGGTTATCAGGCCGCGCGTGAGCAAGCCGCCACTGCCGAAGCGCTGCTCGCGGATTTGAAAAGGCGACGGAACGCCACGCAAGCAATGCTCGACGCGGGGGAAGTGGACAATCTCACCATTGCCGCCGCTCAAGCCGAACTCAGCGCGGGTTCGCTCGCGCGATTGAACTCGCTGGTGAAGGCGCAGCAAGCGCTCGCGGCGCTGGAAGACGCCGTGCAAAGTCCGTTGTCCGCTGCCGGCGCACAAGCCTGGGAGAACAACCCCCGCCTTTCAAACGATCCAACTCTAAAACCAAAATGAAGAAACCATTCACCAAACTACTTGCAGTTGTGCTGAGCACCGTTGCTTTCGTCGGTTGCAAACCCGGTGGGCAGGAGGAGAACGACAAGGTCGTCACAGAGGTTGCCGTGCAAGTCGGCAAATTGACGCGCGCCACGCTGCACCGGTATGTCACGGCCTACGGCATCGTGGAACCAGAACCGGCGCGTGACGGCAAACCCAGCGCGGGCGCGCGGCTCGCTCCGCCGGTGGCGGGCATCGTCGCGGAAGTGAACTGCGCCGAAGGTCAGCGCGTTGAAAAAGGTACGGTGTTGTTTCGCCTCGACAGCCGGCCCGTTGACGTAGCGGTTCAATTCGCGAAACAGACTTACGAGCGACAGAAAAAACTTCTGCCCGTCGGCGGCACGTCGCAGAAAGCGCTTCAGGAGGCCGAACAACAACTCGCCGCGGCGCGCGCGCAACAAGCGTTGCTGAGAATCGAAGCGCCGTTAGCCGGTGTCATCACTCGCGTCAACGCCCGCCCCGGTGAAGCCGCGGACCTGACGAGCGTTCTCGGCGAACTGGTGGACACCGCACGGCTCGTCGCCACCGCCAGTGTACCCGCCGGTGAAATGGACGGACTAAAGGCCGGACAATCCGTCGAGTTCATCAACGAGGGCAAGCCACTAACCGCCCGTGGCGCGGTAGCGTTTATCAGCCCACAAGTTGACACGAAGACGGGCGCGGCGTTGCTGCGTGCGTCTGTGCCGGCGAACGCGGGCTTGCGTCCCGGCCAATACGTCAATCTCCGCATCGTAAGCGAAGAACGCGCCGGAAGGCTGGCCGTGCCGGTCGAGAGTGTGGTCACCGATGTCGAAGGCCACAGCGTCATTGCTTTGGTTGAAGGAGACAAAGCCACACAGAAATCAGTGAAGGCCGGCCTGCGCGATGGCGGTTTGGTTGAGGTTGAGGGCGAAGGATTGAAGGAGGGTGACACGGTGGTGACCGTCGGTGCTTATGGTTTGCCCAAGGAGACGAAGGTGAGGGTGGTCAAACCCTGACCGGCTACGGGCAATAGCGTCATCGCATGAAAATAGACAATAGTTCGTTTCTGGGCCGGTTCGCCACGCATCACGCGCTGTCCATCACCTTCATTGCGGTTGCCTTGTGTGTGGCGGGGATTTATGCGGCGTTCCAAATGCCGTCATCAGTGTTCCCGCAGACGAACTTCCCGCGCGTGGTGATCCTCGCTGACAATGGTGTGATGCCGGCCGACGAAATGATGGCGACCATCACGCGGCCCATTGAGGAAGCCATGAAGGATATTCCCGGCACAGTCACCATCCGCTCGGCGACGGGACGCGGCTCGGCGGAAATCAACGTCTTCTTCAACTGGCATGTGGACATGGTTCAGTCCGAGCTTTACGTGTTGGGCCGTTTGGCGCAAATCCGCTCGACTCTTCCCACAACAGTGCAGACGACCACGTGGCGACTGACGTTTTCGGCGTTTCCGATTATTGGCGTGAGCCTCACCAGTCCGACGCGCGACATCACGCGGCTTTGGGAAACGGCGCGCTATGATCTCAAGCCGCGCTTCCTGACCATTCCCGGCGTGGCGCGTGTGGACCTGGTCGGTGGTCGCGCGCCGGAATATCACGTGATCGTGGATCCAATCCGCTTGCAGGCGGCGAATCTCGGCTTACAGCAGATCACGGAAGCCCTGTTGAAAAACAACCTGATTTCTCCGGCGGGCATGCACGAGGAGAACTACCGGCTTTACCTCACCACCGTGGATGGCCGCGTGCATTCGGCGAAGGACATCGAGGACCTTGTGGTCATAGTAACCGACGGCCATCCCATTCGCGTGAGAGATTTGGCGAAAGTGGAACGCGGACCAGAGCCAGTCTTCAATGTCGTGACCGCGGAAGGCGTCAACGCGGTGCTGCTCAACATCCGCAGTCAACCTGACGGCAGCACGCTGGACATTGCCGGCCAGTTGAAAGCGCAGTTGCAGCAACTCAAGACTGAGTTGCCGCCGGACATGAAGCTGGCGTTTTTTTACGATCAATCCCTGTTCGTTCGTGAATCGGTGCGCAGCGCCTGGGAAGCGATCCTGTTCGGCCTGATTCTCTCGGTACTTATCTTGTACCTTTTCTTGAAGAACTGGGGCAGCACGCTTACGGCTACCATCGTCATCCCGGTGACGGTGCTGGCCACCCTCTTGGCGATGAAGGTGCTGGGCATGAGTTTCAACCTGATGACGCTTGGAGGCATCGCCGCCGCGATCGGCCTGGTGATTGACAACGCCATCGTGGTTGTCGAAGCGATCCACACCAAAATTGCCACGGGTCGTTCCCGCGTGGAGGGCGTGGAGGAAGCAGTAAGCGAGATTCTTGCTCCGTTGGTCGGTTCAACGCTCACGCCGGTCGTCGTGTTCCTCCCGCTGGCGTTTCTCGAAGGCATCGCGGGCGTGTTCTTTCGCGCGCTGGCGCTCACGATGGTCGTATCGCTGCTGACCTCGCTCGTGCTGGCCATCACCTTGATGCCGTCATTGGCGGCTTGGTTTCTTCGCGACCGGCAGCATCTGGAGCACGGGCGCGCGCCCAAAGATGCCGAAGGCGGCTTTCTGCTTCGGCGGCTGATTCGTGTTTATGAGAAGGCAGTGCGCGCCACACTGCGCCACGAATGGCTGACGTTGCTGGCGTGTGGCGGTGTGCTTGTGGCAGCAGTTGTCATTTACCAACGGCTGGAAAGCGACTTTCTGCCTCCGTTGGACGAAGGCGGCTTCGTCATCGACTATCTCGCTCCGCCCGGAACGAGCCTCACCGAGACGTCACGCCAACTCTTGCAGGCAGAAGAAATTCTGCGCGCCACGCCGGAGATCGAAAGCTATTCGCGCCGGACGGGCGCGCGGCTGGCGCTGGCCATCGCCGAACCGCACACCGGCGATTTTCTCGTCAAGCTCAAGCCGGGGCGAAAAAAATCCACCGAGGAGGTTATTGCGGAATTGCGGGCCGAGTTTCGCCGAAGGTTTCCGGCGATCACTTGGGAATTCCCTGGCATTCTCAGCGACCTGGTAGGCGACTTGACGTGGTCGCCCCAGCCCATTGAAATCAAAATCTATTCCTCCGACCTGAGCTTCCTGAAACAGAAAGCGCCTCAAGTCGAGGAGCAGATTCGAAAAGTAAAAGGCGTCGTGGACACTTTCAACGGGCTGATGTTCACCGGCAATTCCCTCAACTTGCGCGTGCGCCATCTGGACGCCGAACGGTTTGGTCTCACCGCAGATGACATCGCCGCCGCCGTGAACACGGCAATGCTTGGCCAAGTCGCCTCGACGGTGCTCGAAGGCGACCGCGTGGTGGCTATTCGAGTGCTGGCAGACCCAAAGAGCATGGATCGAATTGCCACTTTGCGCACGCTGCCGCTCCGCACACCCGCTGGCGGAGTGGTGCAACTGGCGCAAGTCGCCGATGTAATCGAAGAGCCAAGCCAGGTCGAACTCCGCCGTGAAGACTTGCGCCAGGACGTTGCGGTGACGGCGCGGCTCGAAGGCCGCGATCTCGGGAGCGTAATGGCGGAAATTCGGGCGGCTTTGAGTCAGGACGAAACATTGCCGCCCGGCTCAGTCGAGTTTGGCGGGCTTTACCAACAGCAACAGGAGTCTTTCCGCAATCTACTGATGGTCCTGCTGATGGCCATTTTCCTGGTGTTCACCGTGCTGCTGATTGAATTCCGGTCGTTCTATGAGCCAATTTCCATCGTGTTTGGCGCGGTACTGGCGCTGTTCGGCACGGTGTTCGCGCTTTGGCTCACCCATACATCGCTCAACATCGTCAGTTTTCTCGGCGCGATCATCGGCGTCGGCATCGTGGCGAAGAACGGCATCCTTATGCTGGATTTCGTGGGGCATTTGCGAGCGGACGGCGCGAGCCTGGAGGACGCTCTGGTTCGCTCCGGCCACCGGCGTTTACGGCCAGTGCTGATGACTTCCATGGCTGCCGCGTTTGGCATGTTGCCGCTGGCTTGGGGGATCGGCACGGGCGCGGCAATGCTCAAACCGCTGGCTATCGCGGTCATCGGTGCTCTCTGTATTTCGGTGCTGTTGTCGCTTGTGGCGACGCCGACCGTGTATTACCTGATGCTCCGGGTGCGAGAGAAGTCAGCCTTGCCCAAGCTTGCGCCGCATGAGTGAGGCAACCCACGGTGGCCGGGCTGCATCCACGCTTTCCCGTTTTGCATTTGACAACGTTGGCTCTGATCTTGATTGTTTTTCCGGCAATGGAGTTTGCCCTTCCGCAAGGGAAAACCGCCTGAGCAATTCTCAGAGCTGATGACTCCTACCGAGCATTCGTGTGCGGTAGAAGTCTTATGAGCTATCTCTGGATAATCGTCAGTGGCGGGCTGCCAGCCGTAAACCTCAATTCGACGAAAGGTCGCTGATATGCACCTCCCTCACGAAGCCGTTTTGTTGCGTATCTTTCTCGGCGAAAGCGACCGATGTAACCACCAGCCGCTCTACGAAGCCATCGTGCTCAAGGCGCGTGAAATGCATCTCGCCGGCGCGACGGTGCTGCGCGGGCCAATGGGCTTCGGTAAATCAAGCCGACTCCATACCGCGAAGCTTCTTCGGCTTTCAATGGATCTGCCGCTGGTGATTGAGATCGTTGACACGGAAGAAACAATCCAAGGCTTCCTGCCCGTCCTGGACAGAATGATGAGAGGCGGGTTGGTGACGTTGGAAAAGGCAAAGGTGATTGATTATCGCGGTGATCCAGATGTGCGGCCACCGCAACCTGAGGAAGCGACCTAAAGATGGAGAACATCTGGTTCATCGCCGCGTTTTGGATGGGACTGGCATTGCTGGCGAGCCTCATCTCCATCCGGCTGGGCATTTCAGTGGCCCTGATTGAAATCGTGGTAGGAGTGATTGTCGGAAACATTCACTTTGGCCAGTACCACCACCTGCTGCGCACAACGGAGTGGACTAATTTTCTCGCCATGTTAGGTAGCGGCGTTTTGACTTTTTTAGCCGGAGCGGAAATCGATCCGGCGTCCCTCCGCGCCAATCTACGCGCCAGTTTGAGTATCGGCATTCTATCCTTCCTGCTGCCATTTTTGGCGGTGTGGGCGTTTGCCCAATTCGTGCTCGGCTGGCCGCTGCATCAGGCGCAAATCGCGGGCATCGCTTTGTCCACCACGTCGGTCGCTGTGGTGTATGCCGTAATGATTGAGGGCGGATTCAGCAACACGTCATTGGGCAAGACAATTTTAGCGGCTTGCTTCATTACCGATTTCGGCACAGTGCTGGCGCTTGGCACGTTGTTCGCCAACTTCAACATTTGGCTGCTTGCGTTCGTGGTCATTCTTTCGGTCATGCTTTGGTTCATGCCGACGTGGACGCAACTGATCATCACGCGCCTCGGCGCAACGCGGGTCAGCGAGCCAGAAGTGAAGTTTCTGTTTCTGGTTTTGTTTTTTCTCGGTGGCCTGGCATCCACAGCCAAAAGTGAAGCAGTGCTGCCGGCTTATCTCGTCGGACTCGTCGTGGCGGGGGTATTTCTGCGCGACAAAACCCTGGTTCATCGGATGCGCAGCATCGCATTTACGATCTTTACGCCGTTTTATTTTATCAAAGCGGGCCTGTATGTTTCACTGCCTGCGTTGTGGGCGGCGCTGGGAATCATCATGGTGTTGCTGGCGCTCAAACTGGTGACGAAGTTCATTGGCGTCTGGCCGTTGACGAAAGTGTTTTACATGCGGACGCGCGAGGCCAACTACACCACGCTGCTCATGGCAACGGGTCTGACCTTCGGTACCATCTCCGCTCTGTTCGGTCTGCAAAATAAAATTATTGACCAGACGCAATACACCGTGCTCGTGACCGTGGTGATTTTGAGCGCGTTCGTGCCAACGCTCATCGCGCAGAAGTTTTTCCAGCCGCGCCTCAAAGTGATGATTGCCTGGGGCCGGCTTTATCAACGCAAGATCAATGGGAAATCAAGTGCTCAACCCATTCCAACGAAAGGCTAGGTTATGTTCAGGAAAATTCTCGTCGGTTATGACGGTTCAAAAGGCGGGAAAGCCGCTCTGCAGCGTGCCGCGGTCATCGCCAAGGAATTCACCGCTGAAATCACCGCGCTTTGGGTGCGTGAACCGCTGCCGCGCTACTCTGATCTGCCAGGCGAATACGAGGAAGAGTCGGAAGCGGCGGACGAATACTTCCAAGCACGCCAAAAGGAAGTCCAAGGTGTCGCCGTGCAACACGGTATCAACATCCCATGCGAAACCCGCCGAGGCCATCCAGCCAAAACGATTGTGAAATTCGCCGATGACGGCAGGTACGACCTGATCGTCATCGGACACAGCGATCATTCCGAATTGTGGGGACGATTGCTCGGGGACACCGCCGACCGTATCAGCGACCACGCCCATTGCAGCGTGTTGATTGTAAAACAGTGACTAACGTTCTATCGAGTTTGGCAGTCGGCTTATGAATGCGTCGTTTCAATTCGTCGGAAGGACGCGAGAAGTTGCGCAGCTCGAAAAACTGTACTCAGAACGCAAGCATGTGCTGATTCTCGGCCTGGCCGGGACGGGGAAAACCGCCCTCATCAGTCACGTCCGTAAAACCCTGCCGGTGATTGTCTGCCCGCACACCACCAAAATGACTGAGGCTTGCGACGCGCTCGAAAATGAACTCGGTTTGCACCCGGAAAGTTTCAAACTCATTCAGCGAAAGCAAAAGCTGTTCAAAGTTTTGGCGGAGGCGAGACGGACAGTTGTCTTTGACGGCGTGACGTGGACGACGCCCAAGCTCAGTGCTTTCCTTGATTGCGTGAGCGAGCGCGTGCCTGTCTGGATTTGTTGCCGCTCAGAACACTCTTGGGACATCGGCCACTTCTGGCCATTCCTTTGGAAATTCGTCCGCGTCGGACTTCAGCCGTTCCAATTGTCCGAGACGCGCTCGCTCGTGAAAGCCGCCGTGCAAAGTGGAGCGATTCCGCCTGATGCCACGCATGTCATCAAGGAATTGCATCATCTTTCTGCGGGAATCCCGCTTGTCCTCCGCGAGTTGTTCGACGAACTGGCCACGCGGAAATACGACCCGAAGAATCCTTTCGACCTTCGGCTGCTGGATTTGGACCGTCGCATCCACGAAATTTTCCCGACGGCAACCGCGCTCGGATCGAAATCAAACCCGACGTTATGAATGAAGTGACTGTGGCATTGCTGGCCGCCTGCGTCGCCGGGTTTATGGCGATGATGGTTCGGGCGGGCATCTCTCCAAACCTTCGCGTGGCTATTCGCACCACATTAATTCTGGCGCTGGTTTGGATTTTTGCGTATGCGAATCAAAAACCCATATCCTTACTGGCGTTGTCCTGGTCTGTGCGGTGCATGGTGGTACTCTCCGGTCTTGCGATCGCTTTGGCTTGGTTTTTTCATTTTCGCGGGTTGCGACAACCGGAGACGCCAAGTGTTGCACCGATGGACAGAATAAACGTGCTCTTCGCCGCGCTTTTTGCCGTCTTGCTGCTTTACGGTCCCTCTGCTCAACGTTTCGGCTTGGGAGCATTGCTCCTGGTTAGCGGCGCGCTCATCTTGTCCTGGAACCGTAATTGATGTGAACGAGAATCACGAACGTCATCTCATTTCAACGTTCCGGTACGTGGACAATTTGATGTCCGAAGCCGAACGTATTCTTGCGACGGCAGGCTTAGCCTCGCCGTTTCGGGAATACACGCAGGACTACACGCCGACGCAGCGCCAAGTGATTCATGGTTGCCTCCTCCGCGTGCGCGAGGATATGCGGCGGATAATGACGGACTTGAAAATCACCCGAACCGTGCCGACTTGCGGCGCGCTTTGGGCGGCACGCGGCCACCTCGCTTTTGCCAGCATCGCCGTTGCGGAACTGGAGCCGAAGCGAATGCGCGGCTACGGCGAACTCTCGGACGCCGACAAAAAAGCGCTCGACGGCGTCGTCGCCGAGTTGTCCAGTGAACTAGACCGTTTGATGGCTTATCTCGATAAAGGCTCGGCTTCCGACGCCAGGGTTGCGTGATAGTCGGTTCGAGGAGAAGCGCGCGGAGTCGCTGGATGAGTGAGCTTATTTCGATTCGAGATTGAGGGCTTTGGTTGCCCAGCGAGCCAGATCCTCGTGGTCTTCCAACACAAACGCGGGAACTTCGTAATAATTCTTCAGCTTCTGCTTCTTGCCCGGCCTAAAGGGCTTCATTCGTTCGTCCAGGTAATCCTCCACGGTGTGTTCGTCCGTTTTGAAATAAAGCTTGCCGTCGTGAATGATGCCAAAGAAGCGCGCGTCCGCATAAAGCCCATAACCGCCAAACATGGGGCGGCACTGCACATCCGGATTTTCGCGCAATTGATCCAGCACGAAATTCTTAAACGACTCTGCTTTCATCCGTTGTTCGGCAAAAATTAGTGGACGGTCTGCGGCTGGTGGCACTTCAAACCGGTCCGCGCCTTGATTGTCGGTGACGAGCCGACGAAGATGCAACAAGTTTTTGAATGGTGTTTCCAGCGCACCGGAATATTCTGGTCGTTCAGGGGTTATTGATTGAACACCGCCATGAAATTCCGCTATCGTTGTTGTCTGACTGAGTATGCGCAAACTGTTGTCTCATCGTTTGGGGGGCGTGGCCCTCTTTTACGTTATCTTTCTGGCCGTTGCCCTGGGCATCCGGCTGGTCCTGCTGTTTCATTCGTGGCGCAACATGGATCTACACCCGCTGAAGCTGGCCGGCGTCTTCGCTTACAGCTTCCTCTTCGATCTGGCGACGGCTTCCTGCTTTACCATCCCGATGATTCTGTATCTGGCGCTGCTGCCGCAACGCTGGTTTGCCAGCCGTGTGCACCGCTTTCTCAGCGCGACATTTTATTTTGTATGCCTCTACGGTTTGATATTTGTGGCCGCTGCCGAATGGTTTTTCTGGGAGGAGTTTAGTGCGCGATTCAATTTCATCGCCGTCGATTACCTCGTCTATACCACCGAAGTCATCGGCAACATCCAGGAATCCTATCCACTGCCGCTGATCTTTAGTGGACTGTTCGTCGTCACCGCGCTGCTCTTCTACGGTTTTTGGAAAACCGGGTGTTTGCGAATCTGGCAACAATCGCAGTCCGGATGGCGAAGTCGTTGGGTTTGGGCCGTCGTGCTTCTCATCCCGCCAATCTTCTTCACTCTCGTACTCAACAACCGTCAAGTGCCCGAATTTGGCAACGTGTTCAACCAGGAGCTGGCCAAGGACGGCATTTACTCCTTTTTTGCTGCCTATCGGGAGAATGAACTCAGTTACGACCGGTTTTACCCCACGCTCGACGACCAAGTGGCCTTTGGGCGTCTGCGTAAATTGTTGCGGACGGACAACGCCCAATTGCTTTCGGAAGAACCCACCGACATCACGCGCTCTATCAAGAACGAGGGCGAGGAGAAACGTTACAACGTCATTCAAATCACGGTCGAAAGCCTGAGCGCCAAGTTTCTCGGTGCGCTGGGCAATCGCAAACACCTCACTCCGAATCTCGACGCGCTGGCCGAACAGAGCCTGTTCTTCACCAATTTCTACGCTACCGGCACCCGGACAGTGCGCGGCATGGAAGCCTTGGTCCTCTCGCTGCCGCCCACGCCCGGCCAATCCATTGTCCGCCGACCGGGCAACGAGCAAATGTTCACACTCGGCTCGGTGTTGCGATCGCGGGGCTACGACACGGCATTCATCTACGGTGGCTTTGGCTATTTCGACAACATGAATTATTTTTTCGAGCACAACGGTTACAAGCTGGTTGATCGCGCCTCGGTGCCGAAAAGCGAGATCACATTCGGCAATGTCTGGGGCGCGTGCGACGAAGACCTGTTCAACTGGGCGCTCAAAGAGGCGGACTCATCCTATGCGAAAGGCAAACCGTTTCATCACTTCGTCATGACCACGTCCAATCATCGGCCTTTCACCTTTCCCGGCGGCAAGATTGACATTCCGTCGCACACCGGCCGGCACGGCGCGGTCAAATACACCGATTACGCGATCGGCGAATTGTTGCGCAAGGCGCGGGAGAAACCGTGGTTCACCAACACGCTGTTCGTCATCGTCGCCGACCACTGCGCCAGCAGCGCCGGCAAGACCGCGCTGCCCGTTGACGGCTACGCGATTCCGCTTTTCATTTATAATCCCTACCTGATCCAACCCCGGAAGGTGGCGGCGCTGTGCAGCCAGATTGACTTTGCACCCACCATGCTCGGATTGCTCAACTGGTCTTATCCCAGCCGTTTTTTTGGAAAGGACATTCTCAAAATGCAACCGTCCGATGAGCGCGCTTTCATCGCGAATTATCAAAAGCTGGGCTACCTGCAAAAGAACCGATTGGCAATACTTCAACCCGTGCGAAAAAAGAATCTCTATCAATACGATCACGCCAAGGAGAGCCTTGTTTCCACAACGCCCGACGAAGAATTCCTGAACGACACCATTGCTTACTATCAGACGGCGAGTTACCTCTTCACGCATCATTTGGACAGGGAAATTGAAGCGAAATAGTCGTCACCATTACTGTGCGGAATTCTCGCTCTTCAAATAGCCGCCGAAGTGATGAGTCGGAGTGGACGGTTCATCGTTTGGTCCGTCTCGTTACTCCGGCGGCTACCTATTCAACGGTCCATTAAGCCAAAACTTCGCGGATCACCTGCCCATGCACATCAGTGAGGCGACGTTCGATGCCGTTGTGATAGAAGCTCAGGCGCTCGTGATCCAATCCCAGCAGATGCAGAATGGTGGCGTGAAGATCGTAAATGGTCGCAATGTTCTCCGCGGCTTGATAACCAAATTCATCCGTGGCGCCGTAACTGAAGGCGCGTTTCACCCCGGCGCCGGTCATCCAAACCGTGAATCCCTTCGGATTGTGATCGCGCCCGTTGGCGCCCTTTTGAAACGTCGGCATCCGACCAAACTCCGTCGTCCAGACGACCAGCGTATCCTCCAACAAACCCCTGCCCTTCAAATCGCGCAACAGGGCAGCGGTAGGTTGATCGAAGATCGCCGCGTGGATTGAGTATTGTTCCTTCAGTTTTCGATGCCCGTCCCAGTTGCCGACACCTTCGCCCATCGCATAAGAGCCGTTGAAGAGTTGAACGAACCGCACGTCACGCTCCAGCAACCGGCGAGCGAGCAGGCAATTTTTTGCATAACCCGCCTTGAGCTTGTTGGCATCGTTGACGCCATACAACTCGCGGGTGACGGCGCTTTCCCCGGATAAATCGCTGACCTCCGCGGCGCGCAATTGCATCTTGGCTGCCAGTTCGTAACTGGCAATCCGCGCGCTGAGGTCGGTGTCGCCCGGATGTTTCTCAAGATGTTTGTCGTTGATGAATTTCAAAAAATCGCGCGTGGAGGTTGCGGCGCTTTCGCTAATCTGCTCAGGACGGTTCAGATTGGGAATCGGTTTGTCGGCATTGAAGGCCGTACCCTGAAAAACCGCCGGCAGAAAAGCCGAGGCCCATTGGCGCGGGCCGATTTGCGGCACGCCGCGCGGATCGGGAATGGCAACAAAGGCAGGTAGATCACTGCACTCGGTCCCCAGCGCGTAGGAAACCCACGCGCCCATGCTCGGAAAACCGTCCAGCGTGAAGCCGGTGCTCATCTGGTTTTCCGCCGGACCATGCGTGTTGCTCTTGGCGGTCATGGAATGAATGAAGCACAGGTCATCCGCCAGTTCCGCCAGGTTGGGGAACAGGTCGGAAATGTATTTGCCGCTTTGCCCGCGTGGTTTGAATTCCCAGATCGGCTTGACGAGATTGCCCTGCTCGCCTTGAAACGTGATGAGCTTTTCATTGCCCGGCAGCGGCCTGCCATCCATCTTGATCAACTCCGGTTTGTGATCCCACGCGTCAAGATGACTACATGCGCCGGAACAAAAGATCAGCAACACGCGTTTAGCTTTCGCCGGAAAATGCGGCGGCCGCGCAGCCAACGGCGCCTCCGGACGGACTTGCGGTCGGATCGGCGAACGATCTCTTTCCGCCGCCATCAAACCTTGCTCGCCAAGCAACGTCGCCAGCGCAATGCCGCCCAAACCCGTCCCGGCAAATTGCAGAAACGTGCGTCGGTCGAGCAACCGACGACCGGCATGGGAAAGCTCGGTGCTCATAATGAAACAGCAAACGCTGTGAAGTGCTTAGAACACATACAAAAACTCATTCGCGCTGAACAGGGCGCGACAAAATATCGACAGTCCGCTTTCCTTGATTAACTTCACCGAAGCCGCAACCTCGCTCTTCGTTGATTCGCGACCGAACGCAAGCCAGAATGCTCTTCGCGCCTGCGCCTTCGGATCATTGCCGGCTTCCTGCTTCAGACGCTCCGCAAAAAATCCCGACTGCTGGAGCATGAACGAACTGTTCAACAGGTTAAGCGCCTGCAAGGGCGTGGTGGACGCGTTTCGTTTGGGCGCAATCTGTCCGGCGTCCGGGCAATCAAACGCGCCGAAGGTATCGTCCAGTTGCATGCGCGGTTTGGATTGATAGACCATGCGCCGCCAATCGGCCGGCCCGAATTCCTTTTTCGAGTTATAGACCTTCACGTAGTTGTCATTCGGTTCGAATAAATCAAAACCCGGCCCGCCCATTTTCAAATCAAGTTTGCCGCTCACCGAGAGAATGGCGTCGCGAATCGGTTCGGCTTCCAGGCGCAGCGGCGGGAAACGCCAGAGCATTCGGTTCGACGCATCGATCGTCAACGCGTGGGGGTTGGGCTTGGTTGATTGTCGGTACGTGCTGGAAAGCAAAATCAACCGGTGCATCGCCTTGAGACTCCAGCCGCGCGCCATGAATTCCGTGGCCAGCCAGTCGAGCAGTTCCGGGTTGCTCGGCTTGATTCCGTTCCGGCCAAAATCGCTTGGCGTGCCCACCAAACCCTCGCCGAAGTGATGTTGCCAGAGACGATTTACCATCACGCGGGCAGTCAATGGATTCTGTGGATTGATGATCCAGCGCGCCAGGGCCAGGCGACGCTCAGTATCGGGCGCGTCCTCCGGCAATTCAATTCTCTTTCCGAATTCAGAGAGCGCGGCGGGCTTCACGGCTTCCCGCTTCTGCATTGGGTCACCGCGAAACAATCGATACGTCCTTTCCGGCTTGACGAATTTGCCGGCATAGACCTGCTGAAAGTCGGTCGACTGCTTGAGTTGCTTTTCAATCAGCTTGATCTGGTCGAGCAAACTCTGAAGCTCCTCTGCGGCACCAGCCGGCAGACCGTCGGCGGAATAATCCGACTGCGCCTTGGCGCCGGCTTTGTAGGGCCGTCGGTCATCGGAGGAGGCGACCAGTTTCCATTGGTCGGTTTGGGTCGCGACTTCGATTTTGTATTTCGTGGCCAGCCGGTCGGTGAATTTTTCCTCGCGGTCGCGCGCCCAAATAATTTTGTCGATGACAACGTGATCGGGCAGTTCAATTTGCACCCAGCCTTTACCCTGCTCGCTGGAAATCCAACTGCGACCATTGCCGTACTTTCCGTCGTTGATGTGTTCCAGCTTGTGCAGATCGGAACCAGCATAGGTGCCGGACGCGCTGGCCTTCGCGCCTTTCCCGGCCAGCGCCACGTTGCGCGGTTTTTCTTCGGCAGAGACAATTTCCAACTCGTCAATGCACGGCTCGCTGTCGGTGGTTTCCAAAATCGTAAAGCGCACGGACTTCGCCTCCACTGGCGCAAAGCGATCCACGTTCTTACGCGGATGGACTGGTGAACGGAGATAAGGGAATCGGTTCGTGGCCGGAGACGACTGGGAATCCGAAGCAACCGCAGATGTTTCGCTTGGCCACGAAGCTTGGATTTGCGCCAGTGATTCGAACCGCTCCAACTTTTTGCTCAACTCCGCCAGCACCGGGCGCAGTTCATCCGCCGCCTTCACGCGTTGCTCGTAGTCCGGCGTGTGCAAAACCCTCTCGCCGTGCTGCACGCCGGCGAAGATCGCCTGCATCGCGTAGTAATCCGTCTGCGAAATCGGGTCGAACTTGTGATCGTGACAGCGCGCGCAGCCGACTGTCAGCCCGAGAAACGCGCTGCCCGTGGTTGAAACCATGTCATGCAATTCGTCGTTGCGTTGTTGCAGCGTCAGTTGGATGTCCGGACTCTTCACGCGGTCCCATGGTCCGCCGACGATGAACGCCGTGGCCTCGTCGCTGCCGAGCGTGTCGCCCGCGAGTTGTTCGAGAACGAACTGGTCGTAGGGTTTGTCTTCGTTGAAGGCACGAATGACATAGTCGCGATATGGCCAGGCATTGGGTCGTTGGAGGTTTGTCTCGAAACCGTCGCTCTCGGCGAAGCGCACCACATCGAGCCAGTGCCGTGCCCACCGTTCGCCATACCGCGGCGAAGCGAGCAATCGTTCCACCAGTTTCTCATAGGCATCGGAACTTTTATCCTGTACGAATTGATCTACGTCCTCCGGCGAGGGCGGCAGGCCGAGGACATCGAAACTCAAGCGCCGGATCAACGTCACCCGATCCGCTTCCGGCGACGGCACGAGTTTGTTCTGTTCCAATTTTGCGAGGATGAAATTATCGATTTTGTTGCGTGGCCAATCCGTTTTCTTCACAGACGGAACTTGCGGTCGCACCGGCGCTTTGAAAGCCCAATGCTCGTTGGTTGCACCCCTGACTGATTCGAGTTCCGCACCGCTCGAACGCACGACCAAACAGCCCGCGACGATAACTGTAATCAAAAACGCGGTTTCAAGTTGGCGTGCAGAATACATCGATTCAAAACGTTCAATTGATGCGGCTACTTGGCTCTAGTACGTGTCACCGAAAACCGACGGGATTTCCCGCACTACGACGCGCAAGCTCAAGCCTCGTTGCCGTAACTGCCGGTCAAGCTGTTCATCGCTCCCCTTCGGGTTGGCCAGCAATTGCTCGACCTCTTGTCGCCACTCGGCGAAGCGCCCGGCGTGAGGGTGACGCGGATCTGTCCAATGCCGAACCAAACGGGCGCGCGTTTCCGGGTGCTGCCAGAGCATTCGCCCGTAATAGAGCTTGGCGTAGTCCGAGTATAAAATTCCGTTCTGCGGCATGGTAGGATCATTACTATGATTTGGCTTCCGGTTCAACTGCGATTATCTGTCGATCAACCCAATGGCCAACGCCCACTCGTGATGCTTAAGGTCGCGGGGTTCATTGCGGCGCAATTTGGGTACGAGTAAATCCGCCGGTCGCGGAACGATGAGAGTGAGATTTCCGTGCTTTTGAGTTTCTGCCCGTTGTTTCCAGCCAGCCGGCAATTCGTTCAGCACAGAGTCGGGCATCAAGTTCACGTGCCAACCGTGTTGCTTCTCAAATTCACTACCGATGAGGCAGTCGTAACAACGACGGGCAATCTCATCGCTGTCGGTGATTGGATCAACATCCATGCTGGCTTCAGGAAGTTCGGTGTTGATCCCGCGATGATGCGCATGCCAAAGAAGTGCGGCGGAACCGATCAAAATCATCGTGCCGGGCTGTTCGAGACTTAGGGACAGATCCATGATCCATTCCGCAACTTGTTTCCCGCTTCTTAATTCTCGCCTGGGCATTGCTGATATCCTTTGGTGGATTCCTTCTTAGTACCCGACAGACTTGATCGCCGCCAGCAACCTTTCCAAAACCAGATTCGGTGCGGCGCCCAACACCAACACCCCCAGCGCCAGCAAGCCCAAAGCCACTTTGCTCGACAACGGCGTGCGAATGGCCGGCGCATTGGACGGCGCGTCCACCACGTAAATCTGCTTGAGCACTTGCAGATAGTAGTAAAGCGACACTGCGCTCATCGCGATGGCGAACGCGACCAGCCAAAGCAGGCCGAGATTTTTCGGGTCGGTGCCAATCGCAGCCGTGAAAAGATAGAACTTTCCAAAGAATCCGGCCAGCGGGGGAATCCCTGCCAGCGACAACATGAAAATCATCATGCAGAAGGAAATTAATGGCGCGCGCCGACTCAAACCGGCAAAGTCAGAGAGACTGTCGCCGCCAGCTTTTTCCTGCACCACTGAGACGACACCGAAAGCGCCAATGGTCGTCAACCCGTAGGTCGCGGCGTAATAGAGCAGCGAGGCGAACCCCTGCTCCCCGTGGACCATCACGCCGAGCAACATGTAGCCCGCGTGAGCGATGGCCGAGTACGCGAGCAGACGTTTCACGCTGCTCTGCACGATCGCCACCAGATTGCCCAGCAACATCGAACCAGCCGCCAGAATCGCCAGCACCGGCACCCAGCCGGACTCGTAATGACGCCAGTTGCCGCTCCCCTCCGCACCGGTGAAACCCAGCATCATCACTTTGGCGAGAATGAAAAAGCTGGCCACCTTGGAACCCGACGCGATGAACGCCGCGCTCGGCGTCGGCGCGCCTTGATACGCGTCCGGCGCCCAGAGATGAAACGGCACCGCCGCAATTTTGAAACCGAACCCGATGACCGTCATCACAATCGCCACAACCAGCAGCGGATCAAGTGCAGTCCCCTTCAACTTTGCAGCGAGCTGGATCAAGTTGATTTCTCCCGTCAGCCCGTAAAGCAGACTCAACCCAAACAAGGTGAACGCCGCCGCCATCCCGCCGAACAAAAAGTATTTCAGCGCGGCTTCGGCAGACTGGACGTTTTGCTTGTTGAAAGCCGTCAGGATATAGAGCGACAGGCTGGTCAGTTCGAGCGAGACGAAAATCATCAGCACATTTTCCGAACTGACCAGGAACATCATCCCGACCGTCGCCAGCAGCAGCAGTGCGAAGTATTCTCCCACGTGATCGGTGAAATTGGTTTCAATCGAAATCAGCACCGTGAACACCGTCAGCACCAGCAAGGCCTGCTGCACGAGTTGTGTCAACGGGTCAACCACTAACATGCCGCTGCCGTTCAAGAAGTTTGCGTGCTGTTCCGTGGTGAACATCCAGAAGATTGCAGCGGCGCAACCAACACAAGAAATCAGCGCCGACAAAATCATCCGATACTGGCGCGCCTCCGCGCGCATGATGCCCAAATCGACCGCCAGCACCGCCAGCGCCGCGATCACCAGGATGGTTTCCGGGATCGCCAGCTTGAGCATTTCAAGATAACTTACCCCGCTCAAAACAAACCTCCCTTCCGCAAACCCTCGAACAACGGCGAGCTAAAACTCGGCACAATCAAATCCAACAACAAGCGCGGGTAAAGCCCGATGACCAACGACGTGGCGATCAAAATAACCGCACCAATCCGCTCGGGAATTGAGATTGGCTCTCGTTCGTGTTGCCCCTCTCCCGGCCTATCGGCCACCCTCTCCCCCTTCGATGGGGAGAGGGACGGGGTGAGGGGGTTCGCCGGTTCGCCAAAAAAAGCCTTTTGTAAAACACGCAGCGTGTAAGCCACACCAACCAGAATCCCGACGCCAGCCAAAACCGCGAATGTTGGGAATGCCTGCCACGCGCCGATGAGCACCTGCAACTCCGCCACAAATCCGCTGAACCCCGGCAAACCCATCGATGCCACACTCGCCACGACAAACGTCATCGCGGCAAACGGCATCGCCTTCGCCAGATTCATCCCTTCCAACGCGGACAATTCCCGTGTGTGCGTCCGGTCGTAAACCATCCGCCCCACCACCGCGAACAGCAGACCCGCGATGATGCCGTGGGAAAACATCTGCAGCACCGCGCCGCTCAAGCCGATTTCGTTCAGCGTCACCAGCCCCAGCAACACAAACCCCATGTGACTCACGCTCGAATAACCGATGACAAATTTAAAATCCTTCTGCACCAGCGCCACCATCGCGCCATAGACAATCCCGATGACCGCGAGCAAAGCGACTTCATTTCGCCACGCCACGAGCCCCAACGGAAACAGCGTCATCGCCACGCGCAAACAGCCGTAAGCGCCCAGCTTCATCACCACCCCCGCGAGCAACATCGACGCCGCCGTCGGCGCGGCTACGTGTCCGGTTGGCGCCCATGTGTGAAACGGCCACAAACCCGCCAGAATCGCAAACCCCACGAACACCAAAGGGAACGCCCAGTATTGGAAATGTTCCGGGAACGGATACTTCGCCAGCTCCAGCAGACTCATCGTCTTCGACCCGGCGACGACAAAGGCCGCCACAATTCCGATCAGCACCATCGCGCTACCGACGAAGGAGTAGAGCGCCAGTTTCATCGCGCCGTATTCCTTGCGCGTCGAACCCCAGATCGCGATCAGAAAATATTTCGGAATGATCGCCAGTTCGTAAAAGACGAAGAGCAGGAACAGATCGAAACTGAGGAACACGCCATAGACGCCACCGATGAGCGCGAGGTAAAACGCAAAGAACTCCTTCGCCCGATGCTCGATATTCCACGAAAATAATATCCCCACCACCGCCGCAATCCCGGTCAACAGAACGAGCGTCAAACTGATTCCATCCGCCGCGAGATGAAGCTCGATGCCAAGCGACGGAATCCACGCAATGTGGGTGACAGTTTCAATCTGTGCCCGCAACTCCAGGGGCTTTTGAAGTTGTGCAACAATGCCTGCCAGCGCGATCAGAAATCCTGCGACCGCCGTCAGCAACGCAACCCACCGCGCCGCCGACGCATTGCCCTTCGGCAGGAGCATCAGCACCAGCACGCCAAGAAATGAAATGTAAATTGTCCAGGCTAACATATTCAGATCGCCGACAGTGTAAACCTTTCAACGCAAAGGACGCGGAGAGTGCGGAGAGGCGCAGAGATTTTGAGAATGGACATTCTCTGCGTCCCTCTGCGTTCTCCAGTCTTCTCTGCGTTAAAATTGGCTTTCATCCGCAGTCAAAACTTCAATTGCTCCACCATCTGCACGACGGTGCTGTTGATGACGCCGAGCACCAGTTGCGGCCACAACCCCAGCACGAACATCAGCGCGATGGGTATCGCCACCAGCACGCGTTCGCCCAGCGTCAGGTCGGGCAGCTTCGACCATTTTTCATTCAGCGGCCCGTTGAAGACGCGTTGCAAAATCGTGAGGATGAAAATCGCCGTGACCAGCAGGCCGATCACCGACAGCGCTGCCGCCCACGGTGCGAGCGGAAACACGCCTTTGAATATCAGGAATTCGCCGATGAACCCGTTCAGCCCCGGCAGTCCGAGCGACGAAAACAGCGCGATCCCCATCAATCCACAATACACCGGCGCGACTTTGCGCACGCCGCCGAAGTCGTTCAACCCACGCGGACCGCCACTGCGTTGTTCGAGGAAGCCCACGAACATGAACAGCGTCGCCGCCGTGAGTCCGTGATTGAACATTTGCAGGAATACGCCGTTGAGCGCCGCGGCTTTCTCGGTCGCCAGCGCCGCGTCGTTGCCAGTGAACTTCGCCACTGCAAAAATGGC
The DNA here is from genome assembly GCA_016200005.1 of Verrucomicrobiota bacterium. Taxonomy (NCBI): domain Bacteria; kingdom Pseudomonadati; phylum Verrucomicrobiota; species Verrucomicrobiota bacterium. Next base: position 52,976 of record JACQFP010000042.1, read on the forward strand.
CAGCAGACAATAGCCAAGGTGGTTGATTGATGAATAGGCGAGCATCCGTTTCAAATCCTTTTGCGCGAACGCAGCGCAGGCTGAGAAGATGATGGTGATCACCGCCAGCCAGAGCAGCGGCGTCAGAATCATTCGCATTTGTTCGGGAAACAGCGGGAGCAACAGCCGCAGAAAACCATAGACACCCATCTTGGACATCAGACCCGTGAGCAGCATCGTCACCGGCGTGGGCGCTTCGGCGTAGGTCGCCGGCAGCCAGGTGTGAAATGGCATCAGCGGCACTTTGACGGCAAGCCCAAGGAGCACACCGCCGAAAATGACCAATGGCAATTGTTCCCGCGTCAATCCGTACCAACCCAGTTTGGCATTCAGTGCCGACGCCAGTTCACCCGTTCGCGCCAGTTCGGCCAGCCGGATAAAATCGAACGTGCCCGTGGCCAGATAAATTCCTAGAAACGCCAGCAACATCGCCACGCTGCCGGCCATGGTGTAAATGAAGAACTGCGTTGCCGCCGGAGCGCGTTGCGGTCCGCCCCAAAGCCGCACGAGGAAAAACGCCGGGATCAAACTCAACTCCCAGAAAATGAACCAATGAAAAAAATTCAGCGCCGTGAAAGTGCCAAACAATCCCGCTTGGAGTAAGAGAACCAACCCATGATAAAGTCCGACTCGACCGCGGATGCACCCCGATGACAAAATAGCAATCGGAGTAACAATTGCAGTGAGCAAGACCATCAGAAGACCCAAGCCATCTATGCCGAGGAAATAATGCACTCCCAATGACGGAATCCATTCATGTCGTTCAATGAACTGAATCTCACCAGATGCCGAGTCAAAATGTTTCCAGAGGATCCAAACAAACATCAGCGGTAACAGACTGAAAATCACACCGAAACGTCGCGCAAGATGTTTGAGACGATCATCGATCCCGATGACCATCAACCCGCCGAGAAGCGGGAGCAGGGTTAGCACAGTGAGTATCGGAGGGCTACTCACTTCCCACCTCCCCAAATCAGGAACAAGACCAGCACCACCAGCGCGACGCCGATGACGCGCAGATAATTTTGCACGCGGCCATCCTGCAACCGCGACATGAGTTTGCTGCTGAGCGTGACGCGTTCACAGCCTTGGTCGAAGCCGAGATTGATAACGAGTTCGTCAAAAAAGCGGCTCACGAAAGACAGACCGAGAATCACGTAAAAAACCAGCAGCACCATTCCCCCCCAGACCTGCTCGTCAAGAATCGTGCAAACCTTCGCCCACCAGGCGTTGAAGCGGATGACGGTTGCCTCGTAAAGTTCATCAACAAAGTATTTGTTCGCCAGCAGCGGGTAGAGGTCGGGCCGCGCCTTTTCCAAAACGTCCTTCTCGTCCGGCGATTGAATCGGCTTGCGTCCGTAAAGCCACCAGCCAAGACCGAGACCGGCAAACACAATCACCGACGACAGCACCATGAGCGAAACGATGCTCCTCGTGAAACCTGTTTCAGCGTCGTGTTCACCCAAAAACGATTGAAACCACGGCCAAGCCGGCGTGCCGATGAAGCCAAGTCCAATCGCGCAGGTTGCCAGCATGACAAGGGGCAGCGTCATCACCAGCGAGCTTTCGTGCGGTTCTTCCTTTTTTTCGTAGCAGCCGACGTGAGTCGGCTCTAACTTCGTTTTGTCGTGGGTTTCGGAATTAGAATGAGCGAACTCACGTCCGCTGCTACGATAAGTACCGAAGAACACCAGCGCCACCTGCCGCGTCATATAAAACGCCGTGAGAAATGCGCCGAATAAGCCGAGATAAAAAGGAATCTGCGACACCGACCAATCGTGCGCTGCGTGCAGAATCGCGTCCTTGCTCCAGAAGCCGGAGAAGACCAGCGGGAAACCCGCAAGCGCCAACATACCGATGGCGTAGGTCGCAAAAGTCACGGGCATGTACTTCTTCAATCCACCCATGCGACGGATGTCCTGCTCGTCATGGCAGCCGTGAATCACCGAACCGGCGCCCATGAAGAGCAGCGCCTTGAAAAAGGCGTGCGTGATGAGATGGAACATGCCCACCGCCACACCACCGACGCCGAGACCCATCATCATGTAACCGAGTTGCGAAACCGTGGAGTAAGCGAGGATGCGCTTGATGTCGTTTTGCGCGACGGCAATGCTCGCGGCGAAGACGGCGGTGATGGCGCCGATCCAAGTCACCACTTCCAGAGTTGCCGGAACGTTCGGCGAATCAAGTACCCCCCCTTGCAAACTCATAATCGGGTACATTCGGGCTACAAGAAACACCCCTGCAGCCACCATCGTGGCCGCATGAATCAAAGCGCTGACGGGAGTTGGGCCTTCCATCGCGTCCGGCAACCACACGTGTAGCGGTACTTGACCAGATTTACCGGCCGCTCCCATGAAGATGAGAAGACCAATTCCAGTTGCTGCCGAAAGTCCCCAGGTCCCACTGATAAAAATTGATTCCAATGCATCCCGTTCCAAACAACCCGTGCCTCCATCGTAAAAAACGAGAGTGCCGTTCGTATAATACAACCACACCATGCCGAGCAGCAACGCCACATCACCAATTCGCGTGACAATGAACGCCTTTTTGGCCGCCGCCGCCGCGCTCGGTTTGTGATACCAGAAGCCGATGAGCAGATACGACGTGAGGCCGACAAGCTCCCACGAAATGAAAAGCAGCAACAGGCTGTTGGCGATGACGACCCCCAACATCGCGCCGGCAAAGAGCGACATGAAGCAGAAGAAGCGCGTGAAGTTTTCGTCGTGCGCCATGTAGCCGACGCTGTAGATGAAAATCAGCAGACCGACGAACGTGACCATCACCAGCATCACCGCCGTGAGCGGGTCGAGTACCCAGCCGAGTTGCAGCCATTGATCGCCGAATTGAAACCAGTTGATGTTGGAAAACTCTTTCGACGCTTCGTGCCCCCCATGTTGCAGCGCATGAGCAAAAGCGCAGAGCGAAAGCAGGAATGAAATAACCATCGAACCAATGGCCAACGACGCCGAGAATTTGCGACAACGCTGCGGCGCCAACGCGCTTAACCCCGCTGCCAGAATCGGCAGGGCGGGAATCAGCCAGAGGTTTTTTACAATCCAGGGCATTTATTTCTGCGGGGGACAGATCACTGGAATGGTTTCACGTTTGTTCCGCCGATAAACCCGAAAGTCCTCCCAATCCACGGTGACGACGGAGTATTTCGGAAAAAGCTCGCTCATGCGGATCAAGCATAAGTCCGCCAGATCGGGCTGGCGATCCGCATAGCGTTCAGCCAGCGCCTCAAGCTGCGGCAAATGGTCATTGCAGTCAAAGGCAAGGGCGATGACACCCTCAGCGAGCATTTCAAAAACGGACCTGCAATTCCGCAGGTGAAACGCGGCCTCCGCCAGCACCGGCTCGCACGTCAGCAGCGGCTCGTCCATCTGCTCCGCCAACCCGACTGCCCAATCATGAAAGGCGTCGTCCCGGCTGACGAATGCCACCAGGAACCCGGTGTCGGCGATCCCCTTCATGAACGCGAGAATCCTTTGCGACGCGACAAGTCCCGTGGCAAACCGCGAATGCTGCCGGCCAGACGCATGTAAGGCCGATCACCGGCAGACGCCTTGGCCTTTTCCAATTGATCGCGGACAACCTTGCCTTGGGGCAGGCCGGTGCGCTTGGCGGTCTGGGCCAGCCACTCGGCCAGTTCCTTGTTAAGACGAATTGTTATTGTATGACTCATACTGTAAAAGTGTAATCACATTGACCCGGCGCGCAACATCTTCTTGTGCAGAGGCAAACCTGCCCATGAACTTCTAATCAAGTCTGCCGCCTTCTCTCCGATCATGATGCAAGGCGCGTTGGTGTTGCCGTTGACAACCGTGGGCATGATGGACGCATCCGCCACCCGCAGGCCCTCGACACCGCGAACACGCAATTGGGAGTCCACCACGGCGTGCGCGTCCGTCCCCATCTTGCACGAGCCGGCAGGATGATACATGGTCGTGGCCGTGTTGCGAATCTGCGCGCGGATTTCTTCGGTCGTTCGCGCTTTCGGCCACTCATCAATAGGAACACCGCGCCAATCGTCAAGGGCACGGTGGTTTGCCAGCGCGCGCGTCAACTCGACGCCTTCCATCAACACTCGCAGGTCCGATTCGTCGTTCAAGTAACCGGCGCGAATCGCCGGCGGGTCGAGCGGATTCGCCGACTTGAGTGTGATGCTGCCGCAACTGCGCGGGCGCGTGAGGGTGGGGAACAGGCAGAAAACCGGCACGGGAACGTTCAACGCTTTGAATTCCGGCGCGCTCAGGAATGGAATGAACATGAACTGAAGGTTGGGTGACTCAGTCGCTTTCGCTTCGCGCGACCGGACAAAGAGGCCGGCCGATTCGAGGTCCGGTTGCGGAGGTGGCGGTTTGTTGACGGCATAAGCAATCGGCAGCATCAGGTGATCTTGTAAGTTTTGCCCCACGCCCGGCAAATCCGCGACCACGTTTAATCCGTGGGCGCGAAGTTGTTCGGCCGGACCGAGACCGGAGAGCAGCAACAACTTTGGTGACTCGACGGCGCCGCCGCTCACAATCACTTCGCGTCGGGCACGCGCCTGGCGGATTTCATTGTCCTTCCGGTATTCGACACCGACCACGCGTTTGCCTTCGATGACCAGGCGCGTCGCGGGCGCGCGGGTTTGCACTTTAAGATTGGCGCGACTCAGGTGCGGCGTCAGGAAGGCGGCCGCAGCGCTGTGCCGTTTACCGGCCTTGAGTGTTTTCTGATAAAAACCGCCGACACCTTCTTGTTGCGCGCCATTGAAATCCCAATCCTCGCCGACAAACCCACGCTCGCCCGCTGCAGCCACGAAGCCCGAACAAATTGAATCCTTCGTACGCGGTGTAGTTACGCTCAACGGGCCGCCCACGCCATGATAAGCACAAGCGCCACGCTCATAGTCTTCCGACTTCTTGAAGAACGGCAGCACCTCGTCATAACTCCAGCCGCCGTTGCCAAGGGAACTCCAGTGATCGTAATCAAGCCGATGTCCGCGAACGTAGATCATGAAATTGATCGAGCTGCTTCCGCCTACGACCTTACCGCGCGGCCAAGGAATGCGGCGACGATTCAGGTTCGGCTCTTCTTCCGTCAGATAATTCCAATCCACGCCCGACTGCGGGCCTTGCAGCAAAAGGTAGCCGGCAGGGTCGTGGATTTCCCGGTTGTCGTCCGGCCCACCCGCTTCCAGAACCAACACGCTCGTGTCGCGATCCTCCGTCAAGCGACTGGCGACGACACATCCGGCCGATCCCGCACCGACGACGACATAATCAAACTCTTCTCGTTCGCTGGACAAAACTGTTGCCGTTTCAACTTGCTTCACCGCATTCGGCTTTGAACTCGCTTGCATCAGTTCAATTTCTCCACTCAATCAATTTCCGAACTACTTTGGCGTGCTCTTCGGTTACGATGATTTTATTCGGGTAAATCCACACGATGAAATCCTCCGCGTCTTCAGGAATGTCTTGATCTTCCGGGCTTTCCCAAAGAAGCGACTGGCACCAAATGATCCACTCATTGCGGGTTTCACACAGTATCCGTTGAACTGCCAAGGCAATCTCACGGAATGATTCGTACGCCGCGTAGCCATAAATTATGACTCGTTCCGTCCGGTGGAAGCCGCTGGTGTAGGGAAGATGAAAATCTTTTTCGTCCTTGAAATGTACTGAAAGTGCCTCGCGGATCTCGTTCACCAACCACCCACGCTCGCTGGCCAGCATCCTCTCATTACATTCGCCACTCCGAATCCCGAACGGCATTTTGGAATCGTAGTAATCAAAACTTTCTTGATTGACGACTTGAAGGTCCAGGGAGGGTTTGACGCCTTTCGCATCGGACTTGAATTCGCCGTTCCACGAAGTCAACCCCGCACGCAACGCGTGCAGTTCCGAAGCATCACAAATTGATTCGTCATCCATCCGCACCTCATGAAGCACAGGCAACCCGGCGAGGCATGTTAGCCTGTGAAGCTTTCGGCATCTGATAAACAAGGAACGCAATGCATACAATTCTCGCAGCGGCTCGACGCTGAGAGTCTTCGATGTGGATACGTTAACATGGGTCAAAGCCTTCAGTGCCTCCAACGAATTAAGCGACGAGTATCTTCCATTCATGAGGCTCAGAGCCTCCAAAGAACGGAATCTCTCGATTCCCGCCAAGTCTTTTACATTCCAAGCATCGAAGACCGCCAATGATGGCATCTTGGGAAAGCGACCAAGGTCTTCGATCGCATCGTCGCCGGTGATTTTTAATGTGTGAACCTTGAGCAGCCGCTTGCATTCGATGAAAGCAGGAACTTGATCTGTCGAGATTGAGAGTTTTTGAAGATTTGGAAAAGTCTCTAGCACGCTGAAAGACGCCACCGGATTTTCGGCAAGCGACAATTCTTCTAACAGCTGAAGATGCCCGATGGGTGATAAATCACGTATGCGATTGTGGTGGCAGTTCAGGTATTTGAGCCGAATCATTGAGGACAAGGGCCGCAAGTCTTCGACACAATTGTTTTGCAAAACAAGGCTTCGGAGATTCGTCAGACCCTCCAAAGGAGTGATTGTCGAAATTTTCTTGTCCACATCGTTCGTGGTTTGTTGACTAAACCAATCTTTCTCAACCAGTAACTTCCACGCCGCGTCCAACATTGCGGGATCAATCAATGAACGATAGTTCTTTCGTTTGCCTTCGAGCCAATGCCAGTCCCAATCCTCCTTAAGTTGCCATCCCACCGAATCAATCATCCGACAAATAGTGAATGCCGTCTCTTGATCGAGATCAGGCTTCCTCGCGAGCGCCAGAAATGGTGGTTGGCCAGTCTTCATCCCTTGAACGAATCCACCTCGTCCACATTGATTGTCTTGTAATGCCGGTAAATCGCGATGATGAGCGCCAGGCCGACCGCTGCTTCCCCCGAGGCAAATCCCAGCTTGTCGCCCACTTGATCCGTGTTAAGCTGTGGGCGTATGGCAAACCTGACTTTGGAAGCCACCATTGACCACGGACGCATCACCGTCGCCGAACCGGATAAACTGCCGGTCACGGGCAAGGCGTTGCTTACGGTGCTGGATTCCCCGGAGCGCAAGCCGGATTGGAACAAGGTAATGTCGGTTTTAGGCACCCTGAAAACGGACGTTGACGGAGCAGAGTATGAACGGCAAGTCCGCGCGGAATGGGACGAGCGCGAGCGCCGCGAATGGGGCAAACGCAGAAAGTAGTAAAAAGAGGAAAAACCAAATGAGTGCCACAGAGATACTGAACGAGCTTCCCAAGTTGAAACGCGAGGAGCGTCGCGCAATTGCCCGCCGCGTGTTTGAGTTGGAGGAGGAGCGCGAGGAATTGGAATGGGCCGCGCAAGCCACAGACCTCGCATTCCAGGAACTCGACAAACTGGAGGAACAGGATGCCTCGTCCAGTTCGCGGTGAGGTTTGGATGATCGACTTGGGGCTGGCAGCCAAGGTGCGCCCCTGCCTGCTGCTCACCGATTGGCCAGCCGACAACGAACTCGCCCTCATCACCGTGCTGGCTCACACGCGGACGCTGCACGGCAATCCGTGGGAACACACTGTGCCGAAACCGTTTCTCAGAGAAGGCGCGTTTCACCTTCAACAAGTTCATTCCGTGCCGAGCGTCAAACTGGAGCGGAAGCTCGGCGACTTGACCGCTGCCGAGATGAGCGTCATCGAACAACTCTTGCGAAAGCGACTCAAATTGTAGCTTGCCTTTGAAACTTGATTGGAGTTGGTCGGTCAATCGGTTCATCCCTTCATTGAATTCACTGCATCTACATTGGTCGTCTTGTAGTGCCGGTAAATGGAGATGATGAGCGCCAGACCGACCGCCGCTTCCGCAGCAGCGACGCCGATCGAGAAAATTACGAACATTATTCCAGTGAGCGTTTCCGGGTGTTCGCTGAAACGCCAGAACGCGATGAAGTTCAGGTTCGCCGCGTTGAGCATGAGTTCGATGCCGATGAGGACGATGATGGTATTGCGTCGCGTCAGCGCTCCGGCCAGGCCGATGGCGAAGAGCATCGCGGAGAGCAGAAGGTATGCGGAAAGGGGGGTCACGGTTCAAACCTCCAAATTCCAAGCTCCAAGCTCCAGAGAAACCCCAAATTCCAAGCGCCAAAAGCAGAGTGCGAAAGCTCGCTTGAAGCTTGGAGCTTGGTGCTTCTCTGGAGCTTGGAGGTTGGTGCTTGGTGCTTCACGTCTTCTCCTCCTTCATCGCAATGATGACTGCTCCAATCAAAGCGGCGGTCAGCAGCAGGCCGATGACTTCCAACGGCAGCACAAACCCGGTCATCAGCGCGTCGCCGATTTGTTTGACCGTGGCTTGGGCCGCCTCCGCTGGTTCACGCTGGCTGGCTATGCTCTTCATGATTGTCCAAGCCAGCACGCCAAACACGACTACAGCCACGAGCAGTCCCGACAACCATGAGGTGGAGAATACGGGCTTTTCCGGTGGCTCGCCGCTCCGAGTCAGCAGAATGGCGAACACGATCAAAATGGCGATGGCGCCGATGTAAATCAGCACTTGCGCGAAGCCGACAAACTGCGCGCTGAGTTGCAAGTAGAGCGCGGCGAGTCCGCCGAACGTAACCGCGAGCGCGAGCGCGCAATGGACGAGATTGCGCAAACTCATCGCGGCCACGGCGGCGGCGATGGTTAGCGCGGCGATAATGGCGAAAGGTAACGACATTTTTGATTTACGATTTACGATTTACGCTTGGATCACTCCGCATAGCGATAGGTGCGTTTCATTATCGTTTTGCTTGCGGCCAGCGCCGAACCGAATGCCAGATATGGCACCGCCACCACCAGCGAACAAACCAGCCAGCGCAGGAAACCGGCGGACATAAAATGCCAGAGAGCCGCAGCGACGAGGTTGATAAGCGCCATCGGCAGCATGAATTTCCAGGCGAAGTTCATGAGTTGATCCATACGCAACCGTGGCAGCGTGCCGCGCAGCCAGATGAAAACAAAAATGATCGCCAGCAGCTTCGTGAAAAACCAGACGTAAGATGGAATCCAAGTCAGCCACGAAAACGGCGCCGTCCAGCCCCCCAGAAACAGCGTGATCGCCAGACCGCTGATCGCGAACATGCCGAGGTATTCGCCAAGAAAGAACAATGCGAACTTGAAGCCGGAATACTCGATGTAATAACCGGCGATGATTTCCGATTCACCTTCCGGCAGATCAAAGGGGGTGCGATTTGATTCCGCCGCCGCCGCGATCATGAACAGAATGAAACCGGCCAGTCCCCACGGCGTAAAGACGAACCAATCCGGTAGCAGGCCGTTGTAGGTCGCCTGGGCTTCGACAATCTTCACCGTCGAGAGCGAACCGACCATCATGATCACCACCACAGCCGAAATGATCAGTGGGACTTCGTAACTCACCATCTGCGCAATCGCCCGCATCGCGCCGAGGAGCGAGTATTTGTTGCGGCTCGCCCAACCCGCCATGAACACGGACAGTTCGGTGGATGCGCCGACCGCGAAGAAAAAGAGCACGCCCGCATCGAGATCAATCGCGACCATGTTGCGGCCGATGGGCAGAACGGCGTAAGCCAACAGCACCGGCACGACGAGCGCAAGGGGCGCGAGGTAGTGGACGACTTTGTCCGCCGTGCGCGGCACGAGGTCTTCCTTGATTATGGCTTTGATGCCGTCGGCGATGAACTGGCCGAAGCCGAACAGGCGAATGTCCGTGAGCGGAATGCCGACGCGATTCGGGCCAAGCCGGTTCTGGATGCGGCCAAGCCCTTTGCGCTCGAGCACGGTGACAATCGCAAACAAAAGCGCAAAAACGAGGATGATCGCAGCAACGGAAATCACAATGGAGATAAGCCATTGAACGCTGCCAGGAAACAGCCCGACCAGCCCGTGTTTGAGCGTGACGAAGAGTTGGTCGAGAGCGTTGGTCATGCGGAAGAACCTCCAAGCACCAACACGTAGGGAGTTGTCGGCGATGAGCTCATTTTATGCAGTGAGAGGCGCGGGAGCAGATTTCGCCGCGACGGCTTTGGTTTTCGCTTCCGCATCAGCTTTCGCTTTCGCCTCGGCTTTGGCTTTTTCGGCGGCCAGACGCGCGTCCACTTCGGCGGCTTCGGTCGGGTGTATCTTGCGGTAGTGCTCGTTGGACTTTGCGAGTTTGTGTTTATCGAACAACAGCCCACCGAAACGATCGGTGTTGCTCAACTCGAATTCCGTGTCCATCTTGATCGCTTCAAACGGACAGACCTCCACGCAAATCTGACAGCTCATGCAAACCGAAATGTCGATGTCGAACACCTTCGGTTGGAACTGCATCTTGCCGGTGTGGTCAGGCTTCTTCGCCGTGTCCTTGACGATGTAGATGCATTGCGGCGGACATTCCTTCTCGCAAATGAGGCAGGCCACGCAGCGCAGGCCAGCCATCGGGTCGTCGCCGTCAAAGACGAGGAAGGGAAAGTTGCGCGCGGCTTCCTTGGGCGGGATGCGCTCTTCCGGATATTGGACAGTCGTCAGGCGTTCGTCATCGACATAACTGCCGACGAAGTTCTTCGCCGTTTCGACCATGCCTTTGATGATGCCTTCGCCGAGCATTTGTTTCGCCTATTTCCGTTGGTTGAAGAAAACGTGAAAGGCATCGTGCGCGAAAGTGAGAAAGTGAGAAAGTGGGAAAGTGGGAGGCACGCGCACAAAGGGATAACCCACCTGCCCACTTTCACACTTTCTCACCTGCCCTTCGTTCATCGATCCACCTCCCCCAGCACAATGTCCACACTGCCGAGAATCACGACGACATCGGCCACCATGTTGCCGAGACACATGTCTTCAAGAATCGTCAGGTTGATCAAGCTTGGCGGGCGGACGCGGTAACGATACGGATTTGGTGAGCCATCACTGATCACATAAAAACCAAGCTCGCCCTTCGGCGCTTCAATCCGGCCGTAAGCCTCGCCAGCTTTTGGACGGAAGCCGCGTAGTTTAGCTTTCGGATCAATAATGGGGCCAGACGGAATGTCCTTCAACGCCTGCTGTAAAATCTTGGCCGACTCATGCATTTCCAAAACGCGGATCATGAAACGGTCGTAGGTATCGCCGTGGTCGCCGAGCGGCACGCGGAATTGAAATCGGTCGTAGATGCCGTATTTGTCCACCTTGCGAATGTCGTAGTTCACGCCGCTGGCGCGGAGCATCGGCCCGGTGACGCCGGCGTTGATGGCGAGTTCCTTCGGCAGCACACCGACGCCCTGGGTGCGGGCCATAAGGATTTCGTTTTCGCACAGCAGCTTTTCAAATTCGTCCAGGAAACGTGGGAAATTATCGGCCACTTGCTTCGCCTCCTCGATCCAGCCGGCGGGCAGATCGCAGCGGCAACCGCCGAAGCGCATGTAATTGCACATCATCCGCGAGCCGCTCAAAGACTCGAACAGGTCGAGAATCTTTTCGCGTTCGCGAAACGCATACATTACCGGCGTGCCGAGCGCGCCCATGTCCTGCAACAGAAAACCGATGAGGCAGGAGTGATTGAGCAGTCGCGTCAACTCCCCCGTAATGACGCGGATATATTCGGCGCGTTCGGGCACAGCCAGACCTGCGAGTTTCTCGATGCTGAGCGCGTAAGCCCAATTGTTCGTCATCGAGCAAAAGTAATCGAGCCGATCGGTGTACGGCATCGAGCCAAGATAAGTCGTGTTCTCGGCAATCTTCTCGTGGTTGCGATGCAGGTAACCGAAGACCGGCTTGAGTTTCACGACGCGCTCGCCGTCGAGAACGACGTCCATGCGAAACACCCCGTGGGTGGACGGGTGTTGCGGCCCCATGGCGACTTCGAGGAAGTCGCCTTCGGCACCGGCCTTCGGTAACAGTTCAAAGTTCTTTGGAGGCATCTCGGCAACTGCACTCATGCTTTCACCTCCTCCGCCTGATGCTGCTTCACCTTCTCCAACACTTCATCGTGTGGTGTCGGCTCGTATTCGTAATCGTCCGGCTCGACATAATCTTTGCGCATGGGAAAATCTTTGAACTCGTCCCACATCAGGATGCGGCGCAGGTCGGGATGGCCGTCAAACACAATGCCGTAGAGATCGAATATCTCACGCTCCTGAAATTCCGCACTGCGCCAGGCCGGAGTGAGCGACGGCAGATGATTCTTGTCCGTGCGGTTCTCCGTGCGAAAACGAAGGATGACCGGCCCATGCTTCTTCTCCATCGAGTAAAGATGATAGACCGCTTCAAGATAGCCGGGGCGCAGGGTCTTCTTCACTTCCTCGACTTCCTTTTCCACGCCATCCACGATTTTCTTGACTCTTATCTTCTCGGTCAATTCGGCTTCCGGCCAGTCAACACCCGTGGCGTTTGCGCAATAATCCAGTCGCAGCTCCGCATCGTCGCGCAGAAACTTCGCGACGGCCAGTGCGTGCGCATTGTCCAAGAGCAACGAGTGCTGGCCGGACGGTGAATCATTGCGAATGATTTCCAACTTCGCGCCAGACACGGCGGCTTCGACTCGTGATTTTATTTGTTCCAACGCTTCCATTTTCTGTAGCGGTCATCTGTGACCACGGGAATCAGACGCCTCTCGCCAGTACCGGCGGCTGCCACACACCCGGATTATTGGTCGGCTCTAAATCGTGCGCGCCAAATTTTGGGACGGGAAATTCACTAGGTGCCTCCGGATCAAAATGACGGGCGCGGTCTTTGCCAGTCAGTTTTTGTTTATCGATCATCTTCTGCAATGTCATAAAAGCGTGCAACAGCGCTTCCGGTCGAGGCGGACAACCGGGGATGTGCACATCAACTGGAATGTAGCGATCAATGCCTTTGAGCACGTTGTAACCTTGTTTGAACGGCCCGCCGGAAATCGCGCACGCGCCCATGGCGATGACGTATTTCGGCTCCGGCATCTGGTTGTAGAGCCGCACGACCTGTGGCGCCATCTTCTTCGTCACCGTTCCAGCGACGATCATCAGGTCGGCCTGTCGCGGCGAGGGACGAAACACCTCCGCGCCGAAGCGGGCTAGGTCATAACGCGCCATTGAAGCGGAAATCATTTCGATGGCGCAACAGGCGAGGCCAAACGACAGCGGCCACACGGAATTCTTCCGACCCCAATTATACAAATCTTCAAGGGTCGTCGTGAAGATGCCCTGTTTCTGCAACTCGCTTTTTAATCCTTCGTCCATTTTGGGATTCTTGATCTTAATCCTACTCTTACTCTTAATCTTCTTCTTCGCTGCGACGCAGATTAAGATTAGGATTAAGATGAAGATTAAGGCATAGAAATCATTTCCACGTCAGCACGCCTTTCACCCAGGCCCACACCAGACCTTCGACCAGCAGCAGCAGGAAAACCATCATCGCAAGAAACGCCCCGACCGATAAACCGGTGAAAGCCACGGCAAACGGCAACAAAAAAACAGTCTCCACATCGAAAATCAGGAAGATGATGCCGTAGAGATAATATTCTGATTTGAACTGCACCCAGGCATCGCCTTTGGATTCCAATCCACATTCGTAGATCGCATTTTTTTCCGGACCGGGTTTGGGTGGAGAAAAAAATCTCGCCCACAGCCACGCTAGCGCCAGCGGTGTGAGGCAAAATGCGACGCCGCCGATCAATAAGACTGTAATGAACCAGTAGGGATTGTCTTCATTCATTGGGTCAGTCTTAGATTGTTACTTTTTTCACAAGCAACCGTACCAGTTGAAAATTGAGGCGTCAAGGAACGCAGCCGCTGATTGGATGATTCTCAGGCTGATAATGATCAGCTTCGTTCCGGCTTATGCTGGCGAAGTCCAACGGATTGGGCGATTTCGTCGAACTCCTCATGGCTGACGTCTTCGAGTTGCTTCCCCTTGGCCGCCAGCTTTTCGTTTATCTTGATGGCCTTCTCCGTCATCTCCTCATGCGTGTCGTGCGTGCCGCCGACGAGCGCAAAATTATGGCCCTGCGTAATGCGCTTGTGGCCGTCGGAGTCGAGGCCGATGCCGAGCATTACTGCTCTACGTCGCTTCCTTTTTTTGTCCGGCAAATTCGCCATGACAAAAAACTAAAGTTTCGCGGCCAAAGTGCAAGGTTCAAAGTGTCCCACCGGCATCAAGCCACGCTCGAAGGCTTGCCATTGTCACACGGTCCCAGTTGCAACAGGAACGGAACGGCCTTCTTCGCCCATTCATCGGCGGTGGGAAAACTGGACGCCGAATCGCCGAAGGAGCTTCGCAACATGTCGGTATTGATGATGCCGGGGTTTAGCGCAACCGCGGCCATTCCAGTTGGCAACTCTTGAGCGAGCGACTGCGTGAGTCCTTCAATTGCCCACTTGGTCGCGCAGTACGGCGCAACCTCGGCATCCGTAGAGCGGCCCCAGCCTGAACTGAAGTTCACAATGACGCCGCTTTTTCGTTCGACCATCGCCGGCACAAAATGGCGGATGACATTCGCCACGCCCTTGATGTTCACGTCGATGACTTCGGAGAATTCCTGAGCGGGCACTTTCCACAACGGCGCGTTTTTGTTGATGAGCGCGGCGTTGTTGAGCAACAAGTCAGGCGGGCCGTAGTTTTCCAGCACTCGACCCGCCCACAATTTGACCCGTTCATCCGACGCCACATCGACTTCCGCGAACTCATGCGGTCTTCCGAACGACATCCGCAGTTGCGCAATGGCCTGCCGGGAGCGGCCACAGCCCAATACTGTGTGGCCAAGACGAACGAATTCATCCACCATCGCCCGGCCGAGCCCGCGTGTAACCCCGGTTACCAGAATGACGTTATCGCGTGGCATTCGATCGAATTCTGTGTTTCAGACCATGGCGTTACAATTCAATTATTGCTGCAAACGTGCCTTTGCGTACTACCTGCAGGTTTCGACTGGCATGAGGCGGTTAAGTGCGACCTCCAGGTTTTGGTGGCCTTGCCAAAACTCTTGCAGGCTGGGAATCCAGCAGATTCAACGCCCGCCCTCATCCCGGCCTTCTCCCCCAAGGAGAAGGCGAATCGTTCGCCGACTCACTCGAAAACCCGTAGGAGATTTCGTGGATCAGCGACGTTCCCAAAAATATGCAACGAAAACTCTGAAGTGAAGAACTTCTATTTCGAACTCGGCAGGACGTTTGGTCAGACCTCCGCCTATGCGCCGGAAGTCTGCATGCCCATGCTCGGACAGATGTGGCAAGTGCCCAACGGCGAGGACCGGATTCTTTGGGGCACGGATTCCATCTGGGGTGGCAGTCCGCAGAGTCAGATCGTCCGCTTGCGCCGCTTGCAAATCAAAGATGAATTGATCGAGAAGTATCATTACCCGCAACTAACCGACGCGGTGAAAGACAAAATCTTTGGCCTGAACGCGGCGAAGCTGTTCAACGTGGATGTGAAAGCCGCGCGCAAAGCGATCAAGACCGACAAGCTCAACGCGTTCAAACAGGAATACAAAACCGCACCGCAACCCAGCAACACCCAGTATGGTTGGGTCCGGAAACCTGAGCGCGGGAAAAAACCAGCGGCGCCGATCAGAACTTGATTATTTCTGAGCCGTCACCGTCCGCCGATAGACTTTGTGCATGCCCGCCTGGTCGGTGGCTTTGATCAGCATTTCATCGATGCATACATGCGGTGGACGGCTGGCCGCCCAAACGATGGCTTCAGCGATGTCTTCAGCCTTGAGCGGGTTGGTGCCTTCATAGACTTTCTTGGCGCGCGCCGTGTCGCCCTTGAAGCGCACCACGGAAAATTCCGTTTCCGCCAACCCCGGATCGATGCTGCCCACGCGCAGGCCGCTGCCGCAGAGTTCAAGACGCAACGCGCGCGTGATTTGGAGTTCGGCGGCTTTGGCCCCGCAATAAGCCGAGCCACCTTCATAAGCCACACGACCCGCATACGAGCCGACGTTAAAAATGCTCCCACCAGGATTGTTCATCATCAGTGGCAAAACCGCGCGGCACATCCGCAGCACGCCCAGCACGTTGGTCTGCAACATCCCCTCCCAATCTTCGTCCTTCCCTTGGGCGACGGTGTCCAAGCCCAGCGCTCCGCCAGCGTTGTTGATCAGCACATCAACGCGGTCGGTGCGGGTACGAACCCACTTCACGAACGACTCCACGCTGGGCGTTTGCGAAACATCAAGTGCATGAAACAAAGCCTCGGGCGAGCCGGCAGCACGGCATTCTGAAGAAACCTTCTCCAGCCGATCCAGTCGTCGCGCGCCCAGCAGCAACCTCGCGCCCTCCGCTCCAAAAGCACGCGCCGTCGCCGCGCCGAACCCGCTCGATGCTCCCGTAATGATCACCCATTTGTCTGCCAGTCGCGATTTCATGGCGAAATGATTTACCAGAGAGAAATCAAAGTGGTAGTTTTTCTTTTGCGCACGCCCGGTTGACAAAGCACTTTTCGCCCGCACATTGAAGACGCTTTATGATCACGATTCGTAAATCCGCGGAACGAGGCCACGCCAATCACGGCTGGCTCGACACGTATCACACCTTCTCGTTTGCCGACTACTACGACCCGCAACACATCCAGTTTCGCAGTCTGCGCGTCATCAATGAGGATCACGTTGCTGGCGGCGGCGGATTCGATACCCATCCGCACCGCGACATGGAGATCATCACCTACGTTGTCTCCGGCGCGCTCGAACATCGCGACAGCCTGGGCAATCATGGCGTGATCAAACCCGGCGAAGTGCAACGCCTCACCGCCGGCACGGGCATTCAACACAGTGAATTCAACCACTCCGCCACCGAGCCGGTCCACCTCCTCCAAATCTGGATCTTGCCCGACAAGACATTTCTACACCCGAGCTATGAGCAAAAGGCGTTTGCCGATGAACCGTCGAACGGCCGGTTACGACTTGTCGCTGCCAAAGACGGCCGGAATGGTGCGGTCACCATCAATCAGGACGTAAATGTATTCCTCGGCAAATTCGGCCCTGGGGATGTTGCCACTCGTCACCTCAAACCTGATCGCCATGCCTGGCTGCAAGTAATCAACGGCGACTTGCTGCTCAATCATAACAAACTCAAAATGGGAGATGGGGCTGCTGTCAGCGACGAATCATCGTTGAAGATCGTTGGCAACGAGAAAACCGACTTTCTGCTGTTCGATTTGAACTGAGTCGGAGGAGAGGCCGGCAACTCGTCAACTCTTTGAACTACCGGCCTTCTCTTCTTTGCAACGGCAGTTCGAAATAGAATATCCGATTCTCGTCCTTGTCGCTTCCGACCTGGTCTGCAGAAATCTCGAGACGATTTCCCACGAGGGTATTGGCCAGATCGTTTCCATCCGGTCCGGTCACCAGGAACTCAGCCGGATGGACAAAGACGATGGGGATTTTGTTCTCGCGAGATCTGGATCGCACAATCGGGTCATTGCTCCTCGGGCCATACATGCCGCCAGATGGACAGATGAGAAAATCGGCTCCCGCCGCGCAGAAGCGCCGGACAATCGTCGGCTCGGTGCGGTCCGCGCAAATCATGATGCCGACGCGGCCGTAAGGCGTCTCAAACACCGGCGAGCTGTCGCCCGGCGTGTTGCGCACCAATTCGTGCTGCAATTTCTGTTTGTGGTATTTGCCGATCAGTTTGCCATCCGGCCCGATCAAGACCGAAGTGTTGTAGCGCGCGTCTCCATCCGCCTCCAACATGCCTGCGACCAGATGAATCTTCAGTTCTTTCGCGAGGGATGTCAGTTTTTGAAAATATTTTCCCGATGGAATCGGCTCGCCCAGCGCACGATATTCTTCCAGCGGAATGCTCTTGTCTTTGATCGCGTAGCCGTCCAGAAAACACTCGGTCGTGCAAACGATCTTCGCGCCATTCGCGGCAGCCTCGCGAATCATCGGTTCGGCGCGACGATAATTAGCCTCTTTGTCCGCGCGAATCCACTTGAGCACAATGCCGGCTACCCGGACAGTTTGCGGGGTGTCGGCATCTGCCGCTCGTGACGAATCAAACCCAAGCAACACCCCCGCCATGATGCCCAAAGGAAACCATCTGATTATCTTGTGAACCGCGCGCATGTTTGTATGTCTCGTCACGAAACTGAACGGCTAATTACTAAACTACTTCCTGAGGCGGAAAATCAGCAGTGCCGCAGCACCCAAACCAGCCAAAGCAAACGTTGACGGCTCAGGAATTAAAAAGACCTGAAAGTCGGTGAGGCCTGAATCAAAAATATTCGCAGCAAGTGATCCAGTTGTTATTGATGCCATGGTGAACGCTGCCGAGTGTCCTCTAGGTCCGTTGAGTGGATCGCCATAATACGTCCCCCCTTTCCAAACGACGATTTCGAAGGTAATAGGACCATTAATGTAATCCGGAATCGTCAGGATTGGGCCCTTGAAGTAGCCGGGTGGGGCACCATTAATGGCGAACATGGCTGGATAGCCAGCAGGTTGGCCTGAAGCTGTGAGCAATTGCAGATTTTGGGGGATTGCGGTTCCATCTGGATCGGCGGGTTCAGATACCGTGCCGAGTCCATAATAAAGTGCGGCTTGGTATGAGGAATCCACTCCTGTCCCTACTGGTCCAGGCGAGCCGTACCCACTATCCCCATAGGTAACCTTCCCGGCTGGCGAGTTGTAGTTGTCAAACCAGATGTGACCCTGTCCATAGGACGATGCTACAGTGGCGACGGAGGCGGCTATTCCAAGTATTGATGCGACGATTGTTCTTTTCATGCTCTTTGCTCCTCTTGAGTTTGGTCAGTCAACTTCACTTTTATGAAAATATTACAGACATTCGGCTCAAGGTTGTTTTACCGCAACTGATTTTCCATCGCTATTTTTGCCGGCCCAACTCGGAGAGAAACCGAACGAGATCCCGGAATTCGGCCCGACTCAAAGAGTCAGTCAATCCACTGGGCATCACCGAACCATTTTGTTTCTTCCCCTTGATCGCGGCGCGGCTCAAGCGGACTTCCTTGTTTTGAAGAACATCCCGCATCGTCAGCTCATCCTTGGTCTCACGAAGCTCATAGCCTTGGTACTCCTCACCATCCTTTGTCGTGACCGAGATCGACACGAACCCTTCTTTGATTTCCTTTTGTGGCTCGAGAATCGCGCCAATGATGAAATCAATCGGCTGCGCCGTCCCGAGCGCACTGAGATTTGGACCGATGTTTCCGCCCTGTCCGTTGACAGTGTGGCAGGCGATGCAGCCGAGTTGTGGACGGCGAAAAATCTCCGCGCCCCGTTTCGCGTCGCCATGGGCGCGAACGTCATCGCCGAAAGCCCGGATTTCGTCGGATGTCATTCGCCTGGTTTGGGTGCTGCGGCCGATAGCATCGCCAAGAACCTGGGCCAACCGTTCATTGCGCCGGCCGCTGGCGCTCATTAAACGCAAGCCAGTCTCTGCAACTGGTTGGGAAGGCGGCTTTGCCGCGAGCGCGTAGGCCAACGTTGCACCACCGCCTTTGCGTTGAAGAAAAGCAGAAAATACCTCGCTCACCAATGCTTCATCCTTGAGGTTCGCAAAACTTTCGCTCGCGAGCCTGGCGGATGCGCTCAGATCGAAACCACACAAGCCGGCAATCGCCGCGCTCCGCACCGGCGGTGGAGCTTCGCCGGCCAGGCGCAGGAGGATCTGGCGACTCGCATCGCCACCGAACAATGCCAGCGCCTCCACAGCGCGGCGACGAGTTTTGTCACTTGGCTGATCGTCAAGAATCAATCGCGCCGCCGACGAACGAAATGATTCCAGCTTCCAAACGCCGGCGAGCCGGATCGCTTCACTCCTCAAGTCCTCGTTCTGACTTTCGATCAATGGGCGGAGGGCAGCAACAAGGTCACCGCCGGGGCGGACATTGCGCACGAGCGTCGCGGTCGCAAGCGCCGGCAACAGGCGAGACTGGAGCGTGGCATCAGTCAGTGTGAGGATGGTGCCGAGGTCATTCGCATCGCCGACGTCAGCGAGAAGGCGAAGATACGTTTCGCGCATTACGGTATCGAGTTTGGGTGAGCGCAACTGGTCGCGCAGGATTTGCAGAGTGTCCGGAGTGCCGTCGGCGCGCACGAGCAGGTCGAGGCGCGGCGGTTTGTTTTCCAAATTCAATTTGCCCGCCTTGAAAGGCGCGAGCCAATAGGGCTTCAACGCAAAGACGGCCTGGTTCAACGCATAAGTCAAAAATTGATCGGTCGGAAAATCTGCGGCGAGGGCGGCGACTTCCATCGCCTCCGGTTTCGGCACATAAGTGCAAGCCACGACCGCGTGCAGTCGCACACGCGGATTTTCATCGGTGACGAGTGGACGAAGCAACGCCAGCGGGTCGGCCAGCCGGTCGGCCCAATTGCCCACAACTCCGGCGGCGTAGGCGCGCGCATTCGCGTTGGTGGCACGACAGAGGCGCGCAAGCAATTCCGGCGCGATAACTTCATGACTTTGGTAAACGCCCAACGCCTCGACCAGCGTGTGCTCGGACAAACCAGGTTGAACGCTCCATTCGTTCAAGGCTTTGGTGACTTGTTCCCTCGGACGATCCGCCAGCACGCGCTTGGCGAAGCGTCGCGTCCAACGGTCGGGAGATTTCAAGTCCTCCAACAACTCGGTCAAAGACGCTTCATGCAACTGCGGCGGTTTGGTCAACGCACGGCCCTTTGCCGTGACACGCCAGATTCTTCCGTGGGTCTTGTCGCGGTCGGGATGACGGAAACTGGCCTGGTAGTGGCCGATGATTGGATTATACCAATCGCAAATGTAAAGTGCGCCATCCGGACCGAACTTCGCGTCCACCGGCCGAAAATTACGGCTCGTGGATTTAATGAGCGGCGGCAAATCCTCGAGGCTGAAGCCCGCGCCGTCGTCGCTGATCTTGAGCGCCCACACGGCGTTGTTGATGTAACCGCCGAGGATGAGCACGCCCTGCCACGCGTCGGGGAAATGCGTCGTGCCCACGATGTCGCCGCCGCTGGACTTGCGACCATTGCCGTTTTTCCAAATCAACGCGGGCGGATCGTCGCGATGGTTCAGCACCAGGCCTGGCACCGGATAAATCGAGGAACTGTTGTTGCCCGCGATCACAATCGGTTCGCCCCAATCAGTGAAGACGTAGCCCCAGGGATTCTGCGGCTCGTGTTCCGACCCGTAGAAGCCTTCCAGTTTCAAACGGCGCGGCCACAAACGCCAGAGTCCGGCCTGTTCAAGGTGCACGATGCCCCACGGCGTTTCCACATGAGAACGAGTATGCAGTCCCTGGGAAAACCACAGTTCGCCGCCTGGTCCAAAAAGAAATGAGTTTATGTTCTGATGATTGTCGCCAGTGCCGAACCCGCGGAGCACAACGCGACGCTCGTCCGCTTTGCCATCGCCGTCGCTGTCTTTGAGGAATAACATTTCCGTCCCGTGACCGACATACGCACCGCCGTCACCCAACTCGATTCCTGTTGGAATCATCAGACCGTCGGCGAAGACCGTGGTCTTGTCACAACGCCCATCATGATTCGTGTCTTCGAGGATCAGGACCTTGTCGTTCGGTATCTGGCCGGGTTCAATCTGCGGATAGACTGTGCTGCCGATGACCCATAGCCGCCCACGCGGATCGAAACGAATTTGAATCGGTTTCACGACGCTGTCTTTCTCGGACGCGAACAGGTTGACCTCAAAGCCGTCAGCGATTTGGAATGAAGCGAGTTCGGCGGCGGGATCGTCAGGCTCGGCGGCGAAGGCGGCAGCGCCAAACCCCAAGCTCCAAGCTCCAATGAAGCTCCAAATCCCAACCTCCACAACACGGCGCGCGGACGCAATGATGCGAAACCAGCGTGCGGATCGAATTGGGGAGCGCGCCCGCCCCGGACGCAGCCGAGGACGCCCTCGTCGTCGGCATTCGGGCGTTTGCAAGCGAACCATTTGGTGCGAACGCCGCGCGGATGGTTTGGCGCGAGGGCGCGCCAAACTGCAGCCGGGGCGGCTGCGCTCCCCATGGTTGGAGGTTGGAGCTTTCATTTCGGGAGTTGGTTGATGAGTCCAACAATCTCAGTCTCCTTCGCTTCAATCAACGGCGGGAATTTTTCCATCTCCTCCGGAAACCAACGGACATTTGGGTTGCGATGGTCGCGGCTGCTCGGTTGCGTCGTGCGGTCGCCGCCGAGAAACGCCCAGTTTTGCGGACGCCAATATTCAAACCATAGCCGGTTTTTCGCGATGACCGTCTGACGAACGCGCTCGAAAGCTGCATTGGACCACCCACCGTTTTCATCAGGTTCACCCGCACGATTGGCAGTCTTGCCAAATCCAAGTTGCCGTGCGAACGCACACGCGACCAGCGCGTGACCGCGCGGCGTCAGTTGCAGACCATCCTCCGTCAAGCGCGGCTCACGATGTGACTCTCCACCCAACTCCGCGAACAAATCCACCAGCGGCAATCCGCGTCGGCGCGCCAGTTGGCGAATGGACTTTGCGTAGGCGGTGAGATCGCCATTGCGTTTCGACAAATCTGGAAAAAGCCCGCCGCCCTTCTCAAACGGCGGCGGTGTGACCAATACAAGTCGTGGTGTCTGGTGCGCACATTCGTCGAGCAGCTTCCCGTATGCGGCGGTAAAACTAGGCAGTGCGTCACGCCCGCCCAACGCTTCTGCGCGCCCATATTCCAACACGATGACCGAAGCGCACGCCCGTTGCAGATGCGATTGCAATGATGGAAATCCCACGTCGCGTGGTTGTGCAAAGATTGTGTCGCCTTCCCAGCCGAAATTACGGAAGCGCACACCGAGACCGCGATACTGCGCCGCAAGCAATGTCTCCAGATGGCCTGTGTGCTGCGCCGCGGCCACATCCGTGCCTCCGAGAAAAGCTACGACATCGCCTCGCTCCAAAGTCAAGCGGTTGCCGCGAAACGGCGACGGACGGTGTGCAAACTCCTGACCATTTAACCCAGCCTTGTGGGCTGAGGCGGGGGCATTTTCAACCGCGTATGCCGAAGTGGTTGCCAAAATGATCAAAAAGCCAAGCAGACAGCCGAGCTGAATTGTTCGCCCGGGCCGAGCACCTGTCCTTCGCGTCGAGTTGCGATACGTAGTTGGCATCCTGGATTCCGATGGTAATTACACGAAGCAAACGCACGTGGCGAGATCGAACTCCGGTCCGGCGAGGTGATGCATAAATCTAAAATTAGTTCCCCAAAACCTCCCGGCCAAATTCTCGTGGACAAGGAGAAAACCGGTGAATAGCGTCGCCTTCACAACAATTCACCCCACAAATTATGCGTAAGGTTAACACGAACAAACTGGCCGAGAACTCCTGGTCTTCCCCCAAGGGAAGATTCGTCGGCGCGGGCAAACAAGTCTCCGAAGCCCTTGGGCGCAAGCCAAAGTCCACCGATCTCAACGAGCGGCATCCCTTCGATGTCGAGATCCTCCGCATCCCGCCGCGTGCGACCCCCTACCCCTATCATTTGCACAGCGCGCAATGGGAATTCTATCACGTGATCGCCGGCAAGGGCATCGCCCGGGACAAGGATGGAAAGACTCCCATCGAAGCCGGCGACGCCTTCATTTTTCCGCCCGGCGAACCGCACCAACTCATCAATGACGGCGCTCAGGACTTAATTCTTTACGTCGTGGCGGACAATCCGATTGGCGAATCCGTCTATTATCCGGACAGCAAGAAATGGGGCGTGCGCGTGCCTGAGCGCAGAATCCTGCGCTCCGAGGCGCTGGATTACTTTGATGGGGAGGAGTGAGATGCCTCGGGACTCTTGAAGGAGCACACACCTCGTATCGGTTCGCCGCCTCCTGGCGACGCCGCGTGGGATTCAACTTCTGAGTTCACCTCAGGTGGTGCTGTGTTGCAACCTGCCGGCCTTGGCCATTGCTGCCCTTTGCTGTGCCAGACATTTCGGACAGATGCCGTGAGTAGTAGGGGTGTCAAATCCTTGTTGCATGAATTCTTCCAGCGGCATCCATTGCCCCTTGTAGTCGATGTGGTGGCACCAGGCGCAGACGCGCATGAACTTTTCCAGATAAAGAATGCGGTCGAGAATCCGGCGAGTGGACGCATTGACCAGAAACCAGACAGCCAGGACAAGCAACATGCCCAAAGTCGCATTGCCGAATTTCCAGACGAATGGATAATCCTGAAAAATCAGCGAAGGAAGTTTCAATAATTCATCGAGAAAACCGAGGACTATGATGACCAGGAAACCAATGTTTTGGTACATCAACAGTTTCGTCACGCGCGATTTCGTTTCCATAGTTACAACAACCGAAGTGGTGTGGCCCCACCACGAGGCGACTCCGAGCGCGGTTCCAACCACGATCGCGGAATTGTCGCTTCGAACAAATCCATCCCACTTCGAGCTTTGTGGACTTGCCTCCCTTAGGGCTGCAACAACTGTGCCACCCGTGAACATTCGACTCTTCCCGACCCGCGAAATTCAATCCGCGCTCAGCCGGCGCCGGAAAAGAAAGCTCATTCCACCGGTGGCAGGCCCGGCGAATGCGCGGCGCGGACTTCGGTTCTTTCCTCGTGATAATCCATGATTTTGCGGATGAAGAATTCCCGTCCCTCGAGATGCCAATCCGTGTCGCGCGTGTACCAGAGGCCATCGGGCAGGTGTTCGCGATTGAATTTGAAATTAAATTTCCAAAGCGCGCCCACCAGACCGCCCGCCACGCTCACTTTTTCCGTCAGGCGCAGGTCGGCCTGGACGATGGCGGCATCGTCTTCATCGACCCAGGCGCGCCCGGCGGCTTTGTTGATGAAGCGGTCTTTGATGGTGCGTTCAGGAAGATTCCTGCTGGCGGGAACAAAATCGAGCACCAGCGTGGGCCGGCCATTCCGCATTTCGCGTCCCACCAGTGTGAACTTGTACCGCTTCAACAAGTCGTCGTTCAATGGGAAATCAGTTTTCTCGAAGGCCTGTCCGCGCGGGGCCGTGCCCTCATTGGTGCCGGCGGTGGTTTTGCCGGCGGTGGAGCGGGATGAAGTGGCTGGAGTCGCCGGTCGCGGGCGGGCAGCCACGCGCTCGATGGTTGGATTGTGCTCCCTGGTCTGCTCGTCCTTCTTTTTCAATTCGCCCTGGGAATTGCGCGTTTCGGTCTGCTTGGTGCGGGAGTAGATGTACTGCGCGTTGAATTGATGGTCGTTTTCGCTCTCCTTCTCCACCCGTTCCAGCACGCGATGAAGCACGCTGTCAACCGAGGGCAACGGCGGTTCGCCGGGGTTCACGCCAGCAACTGGCATGGCCGCCGCGCAGAGAACGGCTCCCACCAGCAATTTTGTCCTCGTGTTCATACAGCCAACTCGGAGATTAGATGCCACGCGGCGGACAATAATTCAAGCCAGAAAGTGGAGCCGGAGTGGTTACAACCCGATGGGATGCCACGTCGTCTTGAATTCGATGGTGTCCAGAATCCAGTAAGGGTCCTCCGCTTTGGCGTTGAACCAATCGGCGGGCGACAGCGAACGATTGGCGTAGCGTTTCAAATTGATTGCCGTGCCCGACTGCAAGCTGGCGCTCAATGCAAGGTCTCCCGATCCGTCCACGATCGCGTTCACATCCATGTGCCCGGCAATGTGCGGCGCGAGTTCGGCCCGTTTGCCGGCAAGAATGTTCACCACGCCACCCGGCAAATCGCTCGTCGCCAGAATCTCGGCGAAGGTCAACGCCGGCAGCGGATATTTTTCTGAAGCGACGACTATGGCGGTGTTGCCGCTCAAAACCACCGACGCCACCAGCGAGACGAGCGAAACCAACGCCGGCTCCTCGGGCGTGAGCACAACCACTACTCCCGTCGGATCCGGTGTGGTGAAGTTGAAATGCGACGAGGCCACCGGATTCACCGTGCCGAAAACTTGCGAGTACTTGTCCGTCCAACCGGCATAGTAAACGAGCCGATCAATCGCCAGCGTCACTTCGCGTTTCGCCTTCCCCGCGCTGGAACCGGTTGAGCGCGTGATTTCCTTGACGAGTTCGCTTGCTCGGCTTTGCAGCATCTCGGCGGCGCGATAAAGAATCTGCCCGCGATTGTAGGCCGTGGCCTGGCTCCAGCCGTCCACCGCCGAGCGGGCAGCAACGACGGCATCCCGGAAATCCTTGCGCGACGCGTGCGCAAAATTGTCGAGCAGTTCCCCCGCCGCCGATTTCGCGGCCAGATAGCGACCGCTCTCACTGCGTGGAAACTTGCCGCCGATGAATAGCTTGTACGTTTTTTTAACGTGGAGAGGCGCGCTCATGATTGTTGGAGTTAGCGATCGGCGCTGAATCTAACAAACGATCGCGCTGGCTGCAACATCGCAACTCGGAGATCACCAGGGCTGCGCAACCGGGCACTACTTCGCTTCATTCAAACGCGACGAGCTTCGTAGCTTCCTGTTCCCACGCCGGACTCAACTGCAAAAGTTTCTCTTGAATGGCCACCAGTTCCCGGTTGACCTCCTGGGCACGGCCGGGTTTCTCATACGTCTCCGGTTTTTCCAGTTCGGCGGTCAGTTCGGCTTGCCGCTGCTCCAGTTCCAGAATTCCCTGCTCGAGGCGATGCACGATTTGCTGCTGCGTCTTCCGCCCGCGCGAGCGCGCCTGACGTTGTTCCGCTTCAAGGCGCTTTTGTTCCTTGCGCGAACCGCCCCGCACCCCATCCCTCTCTCCATCGGATGGGGAGAGGGTGGCGAAGCCGGGTGAGGGGCGTCGCGAATTCCCAGCGGTCAAAGCGGCGCGGGCGGACAACGCTTTCGTCTTGTCCAAGTAATATTGATAGCCGCCGGGATAATGCTTGAGCTGGCCGGCGTTGACGTGGACGACGTGATTCGCCAGGGCGCGAATGAAATAGACATCGTGACTGATGAAGATGAGCGTGCCTTGGAATTGATCCAGCGCGTAGGCCAGTGCGTCGATGCTCGACATGTCGAGGTGCGTGGTCGGCTCATCCATGAGCAACAGGTTCGGTGGGTCGAGCAGCAGTTTCACCAGCGCGAGCCGGCTCTTCTCCCCACCGCTCAAAACGCTGACGCGCTTGAAGACATCGTCGCCACGAAAGAGAAAACAGCCGAGCAGCGTGCGGACGAATTGCTCGGTGACGCGCTGCGGCGTGTCGAACGCCTCCTCCAGAACCGTGTGCGCCGGGTTGAGCATCTCGACCCGATACTGCGAGTAGTAACCGGCCTTGACGTTGTGGCCGAGCGTGCGGATGCCGTTCTGCGGCTCGAGCACGCCGGCAAGAATCTTGAGCAGCGTGGATTTGCCCGCGCCGTTCGGGCCGACGAGCACGGTGCGCTGGCCACGTTGGGCTTCGAAGTCCATGCCTCGATAAACCACGTTCTCGCCGTAGGCGTGGTCAATGTTTTCCAGCGTGATGACCTTGAGACCGCTGCGTTGCGGTTGCGGAAAACGGAAGCTGACCTTGCTGTCGTCATTCGCCGGCGCTTCGACTTTTTCCATCCGGTCGATTTGCTTGAGCTTGCTTTGGGCTTGCGCAGCTTTGGTGTTCTTGGCGCGGAAACGGTTCACGAATTCCATCAGGTGCGCGATTTCCCGCTGCTGATTTTTGTAGGCGGCGACGAGTTGTACCTCCGCCGCATCGCGCTGGACAAGGTACTCTTCGAAGTTGCCGCGGTAACGGATGAGTTTGCTCTGGCGAATCTCGACCACGCTGCCGACAAGCTGGTTCAGGAACTCGCGGTCGTGTGAGATGACGACGACGGCGCCGGGATAGCTCTTCAAATATTCCTGAAACCAAAGCAACGCTTCGAGGTCGAGATGGTTGGTCGGCTCGTCGAGCAGCAACAGGTCCGGCTCGTGCGTGAGCAAACGGGCGAGGTGCGCGCGCATGACCCAGCCGCCGCTCATCTCGCGGGCGGGCCGGGCGAAATCCTTTTCGCGGAAGCTGAGGCCGGCGAGAATTTGCTTGGCCTTGGCTTCGAGACGGTAGCCGCCCAGTTCGTTGAAACGATCGTGCACATCATCATGGATGTCCTCCGAATGCAACGCTTCGACGGGATGGTCTGCTTCCCAGGCCTTAATGATGCGGGCGAGCTTCGTGTATTCGGGCGTGATGGCGGTGGCCAGCTCAAGGACCGTCTCGTCGCCGACCGGCGCGCTCTCCTGCGGCAGAAAACCAATCGTGGTATTGCGTTCGAGCGCGACCTTGCCGTCATCCGGGGAATCGTTGCCGAGGATGATGGAAAAGAGCGTGGACTTCCCCGCGCCGTTCGGACCGACCAACCCGATGCGGTCCTGACGGTTCACCTGTAACGTGGCATCGGCGAACAACACCCGTTCGCCATACGCCTTGCTGATACCTGAAATGGTCAACATACGAATCCTGAGCTTACCGCGAAGCGACGCTGAAACACAAGCCGCGGAATTGTGGCAGCGTTCTATGAGGCCCATTCGGGCACTGGCACCGTTTGGAGTTCCGCCTTCAGGCGGTTCTGTGATTAAGGCCCGCCCCGGCCGCCTGAAGGCGGAACTCCAAACAAAGTGACCCACCGCTTCGGTGGTGGTGCGCAGATTCCCTGTCCGATTTGGGCTTCGGCGGCTACTCTATTATGGAATGACTCGGATTAAGATGAAGATTACGATTAAGAACCGATAGCGCTTTTCAAAATCTTACTCTTAATCATTCTCTTAATCTTAATCTGATCCAACGAATGAACAGTCTGACCGACCAACAGTTGTTGCGCGATTACGTCGGGAAACGCGCGGAGGCGGCGTTCGCCGAACTCGTGCGCCGGCACGTTGACTTCGTCTATTCCGCTGCGCTGCGGATGGTTCGCGATGTGCACCTGGCCGAGGACGTGACGCAGGGTGTGTTTGTCGCTTTCGCGCAAAATGCCCGCCAGCTCATGGAACGTCCCGTTGTTTCGGGCTGGCTGCATCGCACGGCGCAGAATCTTGCCGCCCAAACCGTCCGCACCGATATGCGCCGTCGCGCCCGCGAACAGGAGGCCGCCGCCATGAATGAATTGCTTGCCACCCAATCCGACCCTTCTCTTTGGGAACACATCGCCCCGCATCTCGACGCCGCGCTGGGCGAATTGAACGAGGCGGACCGCGATGCGCTGTTGCTGCGCTACTTTGAACGCAAGTCCGCTCAGGAGATGGCGCAAACCCTCGGCGTCAGCGACGAAGCCGCGCAAAAACGGGTCAGCCGCGCCGTCGAACGGCTGCGCGAATTCTTCGCCAAACGCGGCATCACCGTCGGCGCGAGCGGACTCGTCGTTGTCATCACCGCCAATGCGGTTCAGGCTGCGCCGGTTGGACTCGCCACCACAATTGCCACTGCTGCCGCCCTTGCCGGAACAGCCATCGCCACCACCTCAACTGCAACCGCAACCGCCACCAAAGCCATCGCCATGACCACACTGCAAAAAACCATCATCGCCGCGACGCTCACGGCCGCCATTGGAACTGGAATTTACGAAGCCCGCCGGGCTTCATCCTCGCAAAATCAGGTTCAGACGTTCCAAAAACAACAGGCGTCGCCCCTTGAACAGATCGAACAACTGACCCGCAAACGCGACGATGTCACGCGCAAACTCGCCGCGCTGCGCAATGAGAACGAACGGTTGAACCGCAATACCGCCGAGTTGCTCAAGCTGCGCGGTGAAGTCACACGGTTAAAAAGCGACGCGCGGGCGTCGACCCAGGCGAACGCCACGGACACCTCAACCGACGCCGCGGCAAAATCTTGGCTAACGCGCGTGAACAATTTGAAGCAGCGGCTCGAACAAACGCCAGAAGCAACAATTCCAGAACTTCAGTTCATCACCGAACAAGACTGGCTGAATGCCACTAAAGGCAAACTTGAGACAGATACAGATTATCGCAAAGCTTTGAGCGCATTACGGGGCGCCGGAGAAAACAAATTTGTAACTTTGTTGCACCCGGCCTTGAAGAAATACATGGAGGCCAACAACGGTAAGTTCCCGACCGTTATATCCCAACTGCAACCCTATTTTGAATCACCGGTGGACGAAGCCATTTTGAAACGTTATGCAGTCGTTCAGGCAGACGATCTCCCGAATACCAAGTTGGGTGGGGATTGGATCATCACGCAAAGAGCGCCAGTGGACGAAAAATATGATTCGCGATGGGGTATTGGCCCGAACGGCTACGGCACTTCAGGCACTAGCTCATGGAGCGATGAATCACTTGCTCTGGCGTCGGCGATAAAAACACTGTCCGCTCCACTGAAAACTTACAAGGAAGCGAACAACGGGAAAGAACCGATTGATCCATCGCAGCTACAGCCTTACCTCACATCGTCTGAACAGCAACAAGCGCTTCAAAAACTGATTCAAGCCGCCAAAGTCAAAAGCCAATCGGATGCGAACTGAATACGATC
Organism: Verrucomicrobiota bacterium; assembly: GCA_016200005.1. Classification (NCBI taxonomy): domain Bacteria; kingdom Pseudomonadati; phylum Verrucomicrobiota; species Verrucomicrobiota bacterium. Next base: position 83,268 of record JACQFP010000042.1, read on the forward strand.
TGCACGGTTCATCACCTTCGCCGCAATGTTGCGACGGAAATGCGCGCCGTCGAAATGGATTTTCGTGAGTGCAGCAAATACAGCGGCTTGACGGGTCTGCCCGGCTGTCTTAATCTGTCTTACATGAGAGCTACCTTGACCATCAGCCTGCCGCCGGTGCTGCGCCGCGATGTCTCCCGCGCCGCCCGGGTGCAACGCGTGAGCGAGAGCGAATTCGTCCGCCGCGCCGTTCAGAAACAGCTTTGGGCGGACGCCTTCGAGGAAACCCGCCGCAGGCTTGCTCCCAAAGCCCGCGCCCAGCGCATCTACACCGACGAAGACGTGTTCAAACTCGTCTCTTGAAAGTCGTCGTTGACACCAACGTCCTCATTGCCGGACTCGTGGCCGAAGGTTTGTGCCGCGACATCGTCAAGCGCCGCCTGCCGGGCTGTGAGTTGTTCACCTCCCGCGCCTTGCTTCAGGAACTGGCAGAAAAGCTGCGCGAAAAATTTGGCGTCAATCCCAAGGAGTTGCCGCTGCTGCAAATCTACGAGGACTCAGCCACCGTGGTGAAGCCAGCCCGCCTGCCCAAGCCTGTTTGTCGTGACGCGGATGACGATGAAGCGCTGGCCACCGCTCTCGCCGCCCACGCTGGAATCATCCTCACCGGCGATAATGACTTGCTCACGCTCAAAGAATTTCAAGGCATCCGAATTCTCTCACCCCGTCTGTTCGTTGAGTGGCTGGATCAAAACCCATCACCGTAGCAGCCGGCGTAAGTCGGCTCACATTCTTCTATGTTGCCTGTCCGGTGCGAGCGCCAGTAGATACGCCGTTGTAGAAGGACTCGGATCAAGAGAAAGATTATGATTAAGCAGGCAGATGCGACGCAATACACGTTCCCTCGGCATCATTCACCGTCATACCGATACTTGAATCGCCCGTCGGGCGCCACGTCGCCGCTGACCAGGAAATCCAGGATGTCACCGGGATGTTGGAGATTGTCGGTCCATTTGAAATCGAGATGCAGGCGGGTTGAGCCTTTGGGCGGACCGAGCGCCGCACGCGGAATGGCCAGTTGCAGTTCGTTGCCTTGCACGCGAAATTTCACCGGCGCAGTCTTCTTCCATTTCCAAACGCCGTCGTTCTTTTCGAGCCAGGTCTTTCCGTCCGCGCCCACCGTCCGGTTCACGATGAACTCGAAGCCGTCCCAGCCCGTCGCCGGGTTCTGATGTAACACGCTACTCGATGACAAACCAATTCATCCCCTGCGCAGGCACTTGCACGGGCAATTCGATGGTGTAATCACGGTTGAGTTTGAAGGTTTTTGACTTCCTGGCCTGCTCGCTTACGAGGGCCTTATCGGTCAGGCCGGTGTAAAAAAGGTTCACACGCAGGGTCTTCTCCACCGACTGATTGAGCGGGTTGAACACGACGAGCATGCCTTTCTCTTTCAACTTCGGGTTCACGTGCAACATCCAGTCCAGGTCACGAGCGTCGGCGCGGCGACCGTGAATGAGATCGCTTTCGAGGATGTCGCGGTGGGCCTTGAACCAATCCACCCAGCGCTTGACCATCGCCTGCGTGCGCCCGGTGTCGTAGAGCCGCGGGCCGCGATAGCACGCCTGCACACCGAGCGCGAGGTTGCTGTAGAGCATCCGTTCGTAATGGTCCAGATGTTCGTCCAGCGGCTCGATGGTGGCCGCCGCGCCACCGCCTTGATATTCGGTCAACGGCACGAACATCCAACCCATGCTCGGCGTTTTCTCCCACGTGCCGTCGAAGATGTTCTGCCGCGTGTGAATGACCTGCTGCTCGCGCGGCAGCGACCAGTTATCTTCACGATATCCCATGCCGGTCTTGCTGGAGCCGGCGAGAAAATAATGGTCCGGCACGTTCAAATAAATCCCCTGTCCCCGGCACCAATTGTAGAAGTCAGAGATTTCGCGCCACTGGTTCCAGCGCGAGTCGGCCAGCCCCCGGTGACCGGGATGTTGGTCGCTCTGGCAAACGTCGCCGGGATACGAGCCATCGTGTTCCAGCAATGTGAAGCCGCTGTCGCGATGAAATTCGTAGAGGCGGCGGAAATAATTTGTGCCCCAGGTGCTGACCAGACACGGCGAGTTGCCAAAGGTTGGGCTTTGTCCGGGCGGCATCACCACGTCGTTGCCGCCACCGACGCGACGCGAGGCGAGCAGCGAGTAACTGCCAATCTCGATGCCCTTGCCGTGTGCGTAGTCGGCGTAGCGACGGGCGCGAGCGAGCGTCTCCGGCTTCTCGTTTTCCAGATCAAAACCGCTCCCGAAACTTAGTATGACCATCTCGAAGCCAACCTCGGCGCATTGATTTATGGCGTTGGTCACGGTGCGTTCGTCGGCCGAGCGAACGTGCATCATGAGCGGGTTCTCCGTGGCCCACGGCGCGATGACGCGATACATCCGGCGCACCGCCAGGCCACAACGCTCTCGATCAAAGTTTTCGAACGGCATCACCCACGAGTGGAAGGATTCGATGGTGCCGCCGGGCGCGATTTCCTGCGCCGGTCCAAGGTCAGGGCCGGTTTCAAGGAGACACGGCGTCTTGCGCTCGTAATTCACCTGTGATTTGAAATCGGGATCGGGCAACCAGCGAAACGAGCGGCGATTTGCGCCCGCCGCCATCATCCCGCCAAAGGCCATATCGGTCTCGACATGAATGTTGGGGGCCATGAGGCCGGCAGTCAGCGCATCCACCTCAGCGACGCGCTCGACCACTGCGAGCATTTCGCTGGAGAAGCGGTCGAGGCGAATGGGTTTCCCGGTGCCGTTGCTGACCGTCAGCCATTTGCTGTAACACGGAAGACCGTCGTAAAGCTCGTAATGCACGGAGACGCGAATCCGCGCTGGCGCTGCTCCGTTTGTTCCGGGTGGCGCATCGTAGTCCATCCGTAGATGAACGCCGGCCGGAGGCCACTTCACATCCGGCGCGTGATGGCGAACTTGCTTCCACGCGAATCGCTCCTTTGGCTTGCCGACTTCATAGCGGACGAAACGAAAAGCCGCCGGGTCGGCGCGCAACTGTTCGATCCATTCCGGCCGGAGAAACGCGTAGTTGGGCTGACCCTTCAGTCCGCCGATTTCGTAGCGGATGCCATCAATTTCAACGATCGCCTCCGGCTTCACTCCTCGGAGGAGGGCTTCGCCAGTTACAAGATTGTCGAAGCCTACCGTGGCGGCGTTGGGTGCGAGACGGAACGTGCGAGCAACAAGGCCGTTGGCCAGTTTGATTTCGCGTCCTTCGATGTTCGTTATCAGGCGGGCGCGATATGGCGCAGGATCGATCAGCCAGTCAGGCGGCGTAGTTGAAGCGGCGTGAGCCGATATAGGTAACACCACGACCGCCGCATAAATGAAGATTGATCCCAGCTTCATGGAAGCTAGCTTACTTAAAATCCGACGTGTGTCACCCGTCACTTCGCAATCGCTGACGCCGTGGATCAGGTCAACGGCGACGCGACACAGTCTTGCTGCGCTGGCAGTGGAGCGCGATTGAGTCCGTAGGACCATTAGCAACAGCTTCGCGAGGAGAGAGACTTTGGGATAAATTCGACGTGGCTGCCATTCTGACATGCTGCGGCTGCGCTTCGCCATAGCCGCGGTCCGCGGATGCTTTGGTCACGCCGCTGCAACACGGAACACTCGATCATGCCAGACTGCATGCCCTCTTCGAAAACGGGATCAATGTTCTTGAGGACGACCGAGCGCACATTCTTGATCGCAGACCGGCGGTCAGCGGACAATTCGGCAAGATACTGCTGAACGGTGGTCACTTTGCTTTGCATGGGTTGAGCGAGCCTAGCCAAAGTTACCGTCGGGCGCAACGCAGCACGCTTACTTCTCCAGCCGCGAGGCGATTCTCCCGGTCCACAACGACGCGAATTGCGTCAGCATGACGGAAATGAAAAAGAGAAAGAATCCGCCCTGCACTTTAATGCTAGCCAAACCACCGGATTTCACCGTCAACACCAAGATCGCGACCACAAACACGTCGAGCATGGACCACTTGCCCATGTGCGATACGAATTTGAAGAATGTCCGTGCCCGGTCGGCGGTCAGGCCCGGATAAAGCCACAACGCCAGCAGGGCGTTCATTTTCACAAACGGGAAACAGATCGTGAACACAAAGAGAATCATAAACAAAAACAGTTCGTCCCCCTTCCATAAAACGATCAGTCCGCGACATACGGAGATTTGATTCTCGAACAACCACAACTTGGTCACGGCGGTGAATGGCAGGAAAATGCCCGCTACAAAGAAACCCACCGCTGCCAGCAACATCAACACAATCGTCCAGCCGGCTCGCCGGTGAAATTTTATCAATGGAGAATGCTGTCGCATGAACGCGCCGCGAGTATAAACCAACACCGCCGCTAACGACAAACAGTTCTGGAACTGCACGACTTGCCTCTTTTCCGAACCAGGCATCAGTGCACGGATGCAACGGATCGATCCCCATACGAAGCCATTCTGGCAATGTCAGGATCCGCCGGGCAGACACCACGACATGCGCCGTGCGAAGTCCGACTGGAACGCCGGCCGCCATCGGCTGACGGCTTCGCGCCGATCCGTAACTTCTGTGTCAAAGTCGCGAAACCAGCCATCCGTCGCCTTCCGATACCGGCCGCCCCATCCAGGCTTCGAGGGAGCTTTCGGATCGTTGCCGCCCGGCGGAAGAAAGAAGAACCACGAGGGCGTGTCGCCTTCCTTGAGGCAGGCATTCGGATTTGGGTCGGTCCAGGTTTTGATTGGATACAATGCGCCAAGCGTCCCCGTCTTGCGCACGTGCTGCTCGATCCACTCGCGGCTCGTCAGCGACTCGTCCCCGCCGAGATACATGCCGCGATAAGTTCCCAGCCGACGGTCCTTGCCCGCGGGCGCTTTGCTCAGGATGTAGTGCATGCCGGGGAACTCGGTCCGCATCCATTCGGCGACGCCATCCTGATCACCAATGTCAAAGACCCGAAAACGCTTCGCAAACTGTGCGAACCCAGACGTTCCGCGATCGCGGCGGACTCGCCACAACGCCTGCGCGAGATCGGTTTGACCGCCCCAAATCGTGATATTGAGCGGGCGTTCGGGAGAGCCGGCATCCACGCGCTTGATCAACCAACGCGATGCTTCTGTGTCGTGTCCATCGCCGATGTACTCCCGCCCGCGATTTGGATTGCCCGACTTGACACATCCCAATAACGCGCGGGTTTCCGGCCAACCGTGCGCGTGGCGCATGAGATTGGCTCGCACCTCGCCATACGCGCGGACGACTTCACGGATCAAGTCGGGTCGCGTGACGGCGGTTTTCAGTTCACCCGGCGTGCCGGAAGCTGTGGCAACCAGTCCCTCGATCTCGAATTCATTGGCATAGACCATCAGCCGGACCATGGACTGCTGATCGTCCGGGTCACCACCGATGTCCGTCAGCACCAGCAGCCGGGGGCGTTCCTGGGCGGCCAACGCGCTGGCATGAACGAGCAGGCAAAGCGCGCAGATGTTGCAAAAACGCCTCGCTAGCCCCGGCCAGAATTTATTTGGTTGGCTGTTCATGTTTGGACGCAAGATAAACGCTTGCCCACCGCGACTCCAGCCGCAAACCGGACTCAACTCACAGCTTTTGTTTCGAGTGGACGGGACTGGATGGGCCGCAACCCCGACGCGGCGTCGGGGTTGGGTAGGTTTGGCGGACGGCGGCTTAAGTCGGAAGCGGCCAACCTCACGACGCGACGATGTGCCGTTTATGAATACCCAAATGAGCCAGCGCCCGAAGCAATTCTCCTTGAACCACGCCACGTCAAAAACCAAACTCCCTGCAGCATTCATTGAAGACAAATCTCTTCATCTTCTTTTTGGCGATCGGCCTCTCTCTCCCTGCTGCTGAAACGCAGCTTGCCGAGTGTGCGCCGCGCGTTGGGTTACCCAACTTCTTCGCCAAGCTGGATCGCGGCAACACCGTGCGCATCGGCTACCTCGGCGGCAGCATCACCGCGCAAGCAGGTTGGCGGCCCAAGACGCTCAAATGGTTTCAGCAGCAGTATCCCACGGCCACGATCAGCGAGATCAACGGCGCCATCGGCGGCACCGGTTCCGACCTCGGCGTCTTCCGCCTGCGCCATGATGTGCTGGAATTCAAGCCCGACCTGCTCTTCGTCGAGTTCGCGGTGAACGACGGCGGCGCGGCGTCGGAGCAAATCCACCGCTGCATGGAGGGCATCATCCGCCAAACCTGGCGCGACAACCCGGCTACGGACATCTGCTTTGTCTATACCCTCGAAGGCCACATGCTCGACAGGCTCAAGGAAGATAAACTCCCTCACTCCTACGCAGCGATGGAGCAACTGGCCGAACACTACGGCATTCCCACCATCAATATGGGCCTGGCAGTCGCGCGATTGGAAAAGGCCGGCAAGCTGGTCTTCAAAGGCAAGAAACCCGTCACCGAAGAAGAGCAGGCTGCGCTCGGCGACAAGATTCTATTCTCCGAGGATGGCGTGCATCCGTTCCCCGACACCGGCCACCAGGTCTATCTCGAATCCATCGTACGCGGCATGGCGCTGATCACACCCGCTGGAAAACCCGCGCCGCACAAACTGGGCGAGCCGTTTGCGGCTGACAACTGGGAACATGCGAATTTGGTCCCGCTAAGCCGCGCCCAGCTCAGTTCCGGCTGGACGAAACTCGACCCCGTGACCAACAAGCTGGCGAAAACCTTTGGCCCGCGCCTCCCGGAACTGTGGAAAGCCAATCGTCCCGGCGAAACCATCCAATTCAAATTCCGCGGCACCTCCGCCAGCATCTTCGATCTGGTTGGCCCGGACTGCGGACAGGTCATCGTCACGCTCGACAACCAGCCCCCCGCCGTCCGCCCGCGCTTTGATGCTTTCTGCACTTACCACCGCCTGGCCTCCCTCGCCATCGGCGTGAACCTCACCAACCTCGTTCACACAGTAAAACTGGAAATCCATCCTGACCAGCCGGACAAGGCGAAAATCCTCAGCCAACGCAACGAGAAGATGGACCATTCGGAACGCTTCAACGACCGCGCCTGGTACGCGGGCGCGCTCATGCTGATCGGCGATCTGGTCACCGAATAGGCGGGTGACTTGGAATACGGGATGCGCCTCGGCAACATTTAGAAGACCAGGTTTGCTGGCGACGGCACGTCGCCGACAATCCGGAACAGGCACGGCACGAGGCGGTCGTCGCCGAGCGGCTGGCGCGTGCTCGAGGAGTTTTCGCCAGCCTCGCGGTCGACGGCCAATAAACGTAACGGTCACAATCTCTCGCGAGCCATCATAACTTCAAATGCAGTCCAGCTACCGAAGAGAATTGCATAGATGTCGCTGTTCACTAAATAGTTTCTGTCAATGTCCATCTTGGTTGGTTTTCGGTTAAGCTTTCGGGCCAGCCGCTCATATTGGTAGAGGAGAATGCGGCGGATGTTGTGGCGAGTCGCGTAGGCCGGATCGAGTGTCTGGCTGGCGAAAACATCGATAACTCGGTCATCAAAGTTGACTTCGCAGCCCAATGGCAGATTCAAAATCTCTTTCCGCGTTCTCGCGCCACCGAGACCTGCCTGTTCGTCTTCTTCAAACGGAAGCAGTCCCTGATAGTCGAGAATCCTGTGCGCGTTTTTGAAGTTGCCAATGAAGTCGATGACGGTGCAGTGCGACTTCCCGACATATTTGCGCAGTCCACGCCCAAGTTGTTGATAGAAGATTCGCTTCGATTCCGTGGGCCTCAAGAACAGCAGGCATTCGATAAACGGCAGGTCTGCTCCCTCATTCAAAACATCCACAACGCAAAGAACGGGAACTGTTCCGCTCTTGAACTCCAGCAGCGTTTGATGGCGCTCCTGCCTGTCCGATTCGGATGTGTAAACCGCCGCAGCTATGCCTTCGGAGGCGAAGCTAGCGGCAACGCGCTCCGCGTGTTTAATGGAGCAGCAAAATGCTACCGTCGGCTTCCCTTCAGCTTTCTCGCGCCACTTCCGAATTATTGCGCGGTCTCGCTGCGGGACTATGAGTGCTTTTTCGAGGTCGCGAATACTGTAGGCCAGACCGTTGTGTTGGATTTGAGTGTAATCGACATCGTCGAAACATCCAAAGTAGTGGTATGGGCAGAGAACTCCGGTCTCGATTCCGAAGCGAAGCTCATAGCTGACAATCACGTTGCCGCTGCAAAGCTGCAGAATGTCCTGGCGGTCACCTCGAAAGGGTGTTGCCGTGAGCCCCAAGAGGAAACCCGGTTGGATACATTCGATGAGGCGGCGATATGATTTTGCCGCAGCGTGGTGAAACTCGTCGATGACGACGTAATCGAACTGACCGGCAGAGAGCTTCGCCAAGTTTTCCGCCAGCAGCTTGATCGTCGCGATGTTGACGCGGTTCAGTTGTCGGAATGAGGATGCTCGCTCCAAGCGAGCGACGCTGTCCGCGCCAAACTTTGCCTCGAACTCGGACTGGGCGACATCCAAGATTTCATGCGTGTGTGCGACGTAAAGCACGCAGCTTGGGTTGAGTGATTTCGCATCCTCGGCGGAGATTCGCGTTTTACCGCTGCCGGGCGGCAACACCACCAATCCAGTCTTTTGTTTCAGAGCGTGGGCTGTTGACAAGCCCTCCAACGCTTCCTTCTGTAGCAGGTTCAGAATCCGCTTCTTTGGCGAGTATCCACATTTGCATCGTCCGGCAGATATACGACTCGCGTCCTTGGGACAAAAGAATCCGTGAGCAACGAATAGCCGCGCCAAATCTACCACGTCGAAAATCGCATAGTGACAGCCAATCTCCTCGCATGTGGAGCAGAACTGTTCCTTAGCTGGGTCAAGGATCGTTCCCGGCGCGGCAAACACCGCGAACTTCAATCCGTCGATTTTCTTGAGCCGGTAAATCTGATGCGAAACATCGGATTGTCGAACCGTAGGGAATGACTTCCCCTTCAAAACGAAAGCCGCCAAGCCATGCTGGCCTTTAACCGTGACCCTGTGCGTGAAGATGTCCGCGATTTCCATTGGGCCATGCGGTGTTTGGCCGAAGTCGGCGAGGATTGAACGAAGGAAAGGTTCTAACTCCTCTCGCTCGTCAAGCTTCTTTACCGCACGAACAAGTTCAGGCGTCACATCTGACGCGGAGAATTCCTTCGCCTCTTTGAAGTTGTCGAACGCTTCGATTGGAATCAGCAGGCTCATTCTTTTGTTTGTTCTTTCAGTTCGAGCCTCCTCACGTCGGCTGCTACGGATAAAAGAGTTTTCACACCTTCGCCTTCACCGCCGCATCCATCTTGATGAGCGGCGGCCAGGGGCGTTTGAAGCCTTCGCCGGGGATTTTCTTCGTCGCATCGATGCCGAGTTTGCTACCGGACGGTTTCACGCGCGGGTCAGCGCGTTTGCGCTGATGAAAAGATTGCGCGAGCTGCCAGGTGACAACTCTTTTGAGCGCGCCGGCTTCGCATTCCGCGAGCAAACCTTCCTGCGCGAGAAAGTCGTCGAAGTTTGAACCGATATGCCCTTTCTTCATGGCGCTATTGTAGCAGACGCAGGCGAGATTTCGCCAATGTCAATTCTTCCTGCGGCGGCTTTTGAGATTTCTTGATGAAGCCGTGCAGCAGAATCATCCGCCGTGCGCCGGTGGTGAACAGCACTCGTGCAATCCCGTCAGGCAGCCGGATGTCGTTCATCAGCGATTGAAAAGTTGATCAATTCTCTCTTGCGCCGCTTCGGACATTTTGAGAGCGACGGTCAAGGACGTTTCAAACCTTCACCCGGCAATGTCTTCGTCGCGTCATTCATCATGGAGCACCCCCTCACCTTGGTCCTCTCCCCCGATGGGGGAGAGGAAATTGTTCGTCGCGTTCATCTTTGGTGTTCTTTGGCGTCCCCCTCATCCCGGCCTTCTCCTCCGGTGGGGGGAGAAGGAGTCCGAAAGGGGCGATGCAATTTTGGACGTGCGGCGTTGCGACTCCCTCTCCCCCATCGGGGGAGAGGGTTGGGGTGAGGGGGCAGGCTTGGGCAAGTAACCAGCGATTTCTTTGTGGCGACCCGTCCGCTCCATCAACGCGTGCCAGATTTCAAAGCGGATGGCTTCCAGTTCGCCGCGCAATTGGTGATTCCAGAAGCGCAACACCTTGATACCCTGCTCAGCAAGGAATTGATTTCGCTTCTCGTCTCTCGCCCGTTGGTCAGGGAAACCGTGTCCACCGCCATCGAGTTCGACGGCCAACTTGGCGAGCGTGCAGTAGAAGTCGAGGAAGTAGATACCGCAGGGATATTGGCGGCGGAACTTGAATTCAGAAAAGCGCCGGTCGCGGAGCAATCGCCACAGGCGTTTTTCCGCATCGGTGGATTCCCTACGTAGGTGGCGGGCGAAGTCGCGGGCGTCGGCGGTGCGAGTGCGGTGCTTGCCGGATTGCCCCCGTTGCCCCCTCACCCTGACCCTCTCCCCCGATGAGGGAGAGGGAATTCGGCGCGCGCCACCGTTGGTGTTGGATGTTGGTTGCGGCAGGGCGCGCGTTCCTCCTCTCCCCTCGGAGGGGAGAGGATTGAGGTGAGGGGTGGCGCCTTTGTTCATATTGAACGTGGGGGCAATCTTATGGGTTCCGAAAAGTTTATCCACCCTCGCCTGCACAGCTTTCGTCCATTTTGATCAGCGGCGGCCAAGGGCGTCATTTTGGCCCCTGAACGAGGCCGTGTAACTCAGCATAAGGATCCCAGGAGGGATCGCGGTGCCACTCATACTCGCTCCCATTGGCGAGGTTATCGGCGGTCTTTTTGCCGAAGAGGCGTTCGACGACATGCAGCGTCATGTCCATCCCCGCCGAGACGCCGGAGGAGGTCACAATCCTGCCGTCATCCACCCAGCGGGCGCGCTTGACCCACTTGACGTTCGGCCAGGGCGTCGTGGCGCGCGACCAAAAGGCCTTGTTCGTTGTCGCGGGGCGGCCATCCAGCAGGCTCGCGGCGGCGAGGACTGACGCGCCATTGCAGACGGACATGGTGATCTCGGCCTTCGCGGACCGCTCGCGGAGCCAATCCAGCGTCTCGGTATCTTTGAGGACGTCCAGCGCACCGAACCCGCCGGGGATAAGAATCAGATCGAGCGGCGGACAATCTTTGAACCCAAACTCGGCGACGGTTTTTGGTCCTTGGGATGAAGTGATCTCGCCCTTCTCGCGGGCGACGGTGACGACTTTGACCTTGCCCTTCAGGTTGCCCCACATTTCGAGCGGACCATAAGCGTCGAGCAATTCGAACCCGGGAAAAATCACGATACCCAGCGTACGCACTTTCTCCAACTGGGCGGTGGCGGCAGGTTTCGGTTGCTCCGGCTTTTGGTCATCCGCCGCGAGCGATTGCCCGACTGTGAGCGCCCAAACAAGGGCGATTGAGAATAGGGCCGATGCCCTGATGAGATGCGAGGTTTTCATGTTTTGGCTCCTTGAGTGAGTGAAAGAAATCTGCTTTTGCATGAAGGACACGATAAGCCTACAAAAGTGTGTGGCGCAAGAATGAAGCGGAATCAGGCCTCCAGCAGATTTGCCAAAATCACAGAGCCAATTCTTTGAGCATGGCGACGGTTTCATCGACAATCCGTTCGCCGGTGCCGGGTTCGGCGTAGCTGTGAAAGCCAGTCCAGCACTGGTAGCCGCCGAGCTTGTGGCCTTCCTGGTTCGGAATGTAACCGATCCAATCGTTGGCGAGTTCCGCAATGTAAGTGTGGCGGAATGGCGAACGGTTTTTGATGTCCAGACCCAGTTGCGTGAAGAACTCGGCGGGCACGGCGACAATGGCCACGTCGCCGATGCGCATAACTTGAAGCCAGGTTTCGCGTTCCTGCCCGCGCAGCGGAGCAAGTTTATTTCGCATGTTGCGAAAGACCGGGATGATCTGGTCGGCGTGACCCGGCGCATACTTCCGGCAGTATCGCGTGACGGCTTCCTCTTCGCGCGCTTCGTCAAAGTTGCGGACCTTGAATTTGAACGGGCGTTTGATGGCAGCCAGCTTTTCTACCGGGCGCGGCTTGGCCTGGGTGAGCGCGTCCTGGACGGCTTGCTTGATTCGTTTGGTCATCTCATCGCACGTCAGGTTGAGGTTGTGGGTCGAGCCAGAAGCGCCTTCCAGAAAGCAAACGGTGCCGCTGAGTTCAGTTTCCAATTCCTGCGCGGCCAGACCGTAAAACGACGGCGAACGGACTCCGGGTTTGCGCGTGCCGATGCTGTGCGTCGAATGGTTGAAGATGATCGCGCGCAGTTTGTCGGCGGGATCGCGAAAGGCTAGCAACGGCAGTTCGGGATCGAAGGGGCCGGTGGGCCGGACGAAATCGTCGCGCGGTCCAATCCAAAAAATCGACCCGTCGGCGAGCAGCATCCGGCTGTTCTGGCCCACGGTCTTTTCTTCACCGAGCTGGAAGTAGAACCGACAATCTTCTTTGGAAAGATCGGCGTTGGCTTCTTGCACGGCTTGGACGATGCCGCGTTGCACTCGTTTTGAAAATGTTTCGTCCAATCCATAACCATGCACGACCATGGTGCTCGGCGCATGGTGCGTGTGGGTGCAGTTGATGAGGATATTGGCTGCGGGAATGGCGGTCGTTTTTTCAATTTCGGCTACCACCGGATCAAGCCATTCGCGAGTGATCATCAAAATGTCGCACGCCACGATGGCCAGTTTGCCGAAGGGCCTTTGTTCGAGAACGACCGCAACAGCGCGCAGTTTGCCTTCCTGTCCAGTCGCTTTGCCGGGAGTGATGCCGCCCGCGATGATCATGGAATCGTCGGCCTCGAATTCAGCGGCAGCCGCACCGACGCGCAATCCAGCAAAGGCAGCAGGCGGATTGTTTGTCGCAAGTTTTTCCGCCGCCTGACCCAATGTCGTGAAAACCACAACGAAACAAATGATCGACCTTGAAACGGCAGTTGAGATGAACCCCGTGGAGTAGGCGGCAATACTCCACGGGGTGAACCGCGAACCACACGAACCACGCGAAAACAAGGCGCTTGAAAGGGATGGGAAGCGGAGGGGATCCTTTACCCGGCGGGTGAAGAAAGCCTTTTCCGAACGCCCTTCTCCGTTCGCGTATTTCGTGTGTTTCGCGGTTTCCTCTGCTTCTTTTAGGTTCACGGTGGAATTGTGTTCGCCTCAAACTCCCTTTGGCACGGCCCAGTGTCCGTCACGATACGTCCGGTGAACGAGACGATTCGCCTCTTCGTCGCCTTCAATTTGCTCGGTCACGGGGTTGAAATGGAGCGTGCGACCGACGCGCGTGGCGATGTTGCCCAAATGACAAAGGGCGGCGGAGAGGTGCCCGATCTCGACATCGGCGTTGGGCCGCTTGTCATTCTTCAGGCAATCCAGAAAGTTACGGTGATGGGCCGGGCCGTCGGGCTTTCCGGTCATTTTTTCGCGAGGTTCATTGCGCGGCCCGAACAGTTGCCAGCCGCCGCTTTTGCCGAGCACCAACATTCCTTTCGTACCGTAAAAGGCGTTTCCGTTTTCGTGACCTTCCTGCACGTAAGGCGACCAGATGCGCTGCTCGAAGATGAGTTGCTTCTTGCGCTGGCCGTCGCCGTGGTATTTGAAGACGACGTATTGCGTGTCGGGGAATTGCTGGTCGTCATCGAAGAAATATTTCCCGCCCAGCGCGGCGATAGTTGAAGGATGGGTCTCGACGCCCAATCCCCAGCGGGCGATGTCGAGATCGTGAACGCCGTCGTTGCCCATGTCGCCGGTGCCGAAGGCGTACCACCAACGCCAGATACCCGGGAGCAGGTTGGATTGATAGGACACCACCGGCGCCGGCCCGAGCCACGTATCAAAGTCGAGGTTCGACGGCGGATCGGAGGGTTTCGCATGGCCGATGCTGCGGCGAAGCTGGCTGTTCCAGGCTTTGGAAACGAGGATATCGCCAATCGCGCCATTGTGCAGAAGTTCCATCGCCTTCATCACATGCTCAGTGCTGCGGCTTTGCGTGCCGGTCTGCACAACGCGCTTGTTGCGTCGCGCGGCCTCGATCATCAACCGTCCCTCACGAATGTTGTGGCAGCACGGTTTCTCCACATAGACATGCTTGCCGGCGGCGCAGGCCAGGATGGTTGCCGGCGCGTGCCAATGATCGGGAGTCGCGATGATGACAGCATCGACGGATTTGTCCTCCAGGATGCGGCGCAAATCCTTCACGGACTTTGGCGCTTTGCCAGAAGTGGTTTCGACTTCCTTCGCGGCCTTGGCCATCCGGTCGGCATCCACGTCGCAGACATAGGCGAACTCGACATCCTTTTGAGCCGCGAAAGATTTCAAGAGGTTCGTGCCCATGCCGCCCGGCCCAATAACGCCCATGACGACTTTCTCGTTGGCACCAGCAGCGCGGGCTGGATTGGCGAATCCGAGGGCGGCAGTGCCGGCGACGAGCGCGCCGGTTTGTTTCAGGAATTGTCGGCGATCAGTAGTCTTCATAACGAATCAGCGGGTTTGAAGAATTGATGCCATGTTCCAAAATAATTGTCACGACTTTGTGATGTCGTAATGGATGACCACGGGAAGAGGTTGATGAAATAAAAAAGCCGTTGCGCGCCTTTCAACGGGCTACGCAACGACTTTTCAACCACCAAAAGTTATTATTTTTTCAGCGGCAACAAGGAATGTTAAATAGACCGTTTGGCGTTCCAATCGTAGGTCTTGCTTTCGCCGCTCCAGTCGGACTCGATTTTGCCCTTGATGGAGTTGCCGTCCAGCTTGCCTTTGAATTTAGCTACCTGCGTCTTGCCATCTTCTTCACGAGTGACCTTCAATGTCACCTCGTTGTCCTTGACCAGGCCTTCCAGGATGGGCGCTTCGTTGTCGCCCAACACCACAACGCCGGAGAGCTTATCGCCTTCCTGCTTGAGTTTCAGGCTCAGTTCAATCGAATCTCCACCTTCAGTGGTGAGCACCCAATTCCAAGTGCCGGTGGCGTTGCCCGCTCCGGCGCTTGCCGTGGCCGCGCTGCCGGCGGTTTTTTCCCGGCTGGCATTCCAATCGTAGGTCTTGTTTTCACCGCTCCAGTCGGATTCGATCTTGCCTTTGATGGAGTCCCCGTTGAGTTTGCCTTTGAATTTGGCGACCTGCGTCTTGCCATCTTCTTCGCGGGTGACTTTCAGGGTCACCTCGTTGTCCTTGACCAGGCCTTCCAGGATGGGCGCTTCGTTGTCCCCCAACACCACCACGCCGGACAGTTTTTCACCGTCCTGCTTAAGCTTCAGACTGAGTTCGATCGAATCTCCGCCTTCAGTGGTGAGCACCCAATTCCAAGTGCCGGCAGCACTACCCGCTCCCGCGCTGGCGGTGGAACTGGCAGCGGCTTTTTCGCGCGTGGCATTCCAATCGTAGTTGTGATTTTCCCCACCCCAGTCCGAATCAATCTTGCCCTTGATGGTATCGCCGCTCAGCGTGCCTTTGTACTTGGAGGTGAATTTCTGCCCGCCGGTATCGACGGGAATTTTGAAGGAGATGGCGTCGCCGACAACTTTGCCCTCCGTGATGGGAGCTTCGAAGTCGCCCATGCTGACCTTGCCGGTCACATTCTCGCCTTCCTGCTTCAGGTTGAGGACGAGATTCAACGCATCGCCGCTTTCGACGGTGATGGCGTATTTCCAGGAGCCCGTCGTACCCGCCGCAGCGCTAGACGCGGCGGCAGTCGTCGATCCTTCGCGTTTGGCCTGCCAGTCCGCGGTGCGGTTCTCCCCGCCGTAATTGGATTGCAGCTTGCCCTTCAGAGTGTCGCCGCTCAATTTGGCCGCCACAGTCGTCGTGATCTTTTCGCCGTTCCGTTCGCGGACCGATTTGATCGCAAGGTCGTCGCCCGTGAGTTTGATTTCGTCAATCGGGTATTCATTGCCATTGCGGCCAACGATGACACCGTTGAACTTGGCGCCTTCTTGTTTGATCTTGAGAGTGGACTCGATGGTCTGTCCATCAGCGGTGGTGAAGCTGGCCTTCCAGGTGCCCGCCGCATTGTTTTCCGCGGCCAGGGCTGCGGCATTCAGCCAGCCCAATGTGAGGGTCAATGCCGCCAATGGCAGCGTTGCTTTGAATGAGGATTGTTTGAGGAATTTCATGCGAATATTCATAACCGATCTTTGTTTAGGTGTTTCAACTGTTAAACTGGTTTCGCCCGAGCTGTGACTCGACGATTCAATGTTAAAACGGTCACCGAGTCAAACGGGTTACAAACCATTTAGCGGTTGTCATGCCAAGCTGATCGAGGTTCGATTGGCACCCTGTCAGTCAACGACTTCGCCCAAGCAAGGAGTTTCGCCGTGTCACCTTGCGGCGCTGGAAGTCGTGCAAAATGCAATGTGCCGGTTTGCATTTTGCAATGTCGTTCGCTCCACCGCGAGGCAGCGGGTCACAACAAATTGGCAGCGAGTTCGGCCAGGGCGGAGCGCTCCCCTTTTTGCAATTCGATGTGCGCGGACACCGATTCCGCCCGGAAACGACTGACGATGTAGTTGAAGCCGTTAGAAGAAGAGTCCACGTACGGATTGTCGATCTGGTAAGGGTCACCCGTAAACACGATTTTGGTGCCGTGGCCGACGCGCGTGATGATGGTTTTGACCTCCAACGGCGTCAGGTTCTGGGCCTCATCGATGACCATGAATTGATTGGCGATGCTGCGACCGCGAATATAGCTCAACGCCTCGACCACGATGCTCCCAGAGCGCATCAAGTCGCCGCTGCGCCGATGCTCGTTGCCCATGTTCAGGTCGCTCAACATTTCCAATGCGTCGTGGATCGGCTGCATCCAGGGCGCCAGTTTTTCCTCCAGTGAACCGGGCAAAAATCCAAGTTCCTTGCCCATCGAGATTGTTGGGCGCGCCACCACCAGACGACGATACTCGCGGTCCAACACCGTTCGCTTCAAACCGGCGGCCATCGCCATGAGGGTTTTACCGGTGCCAGCCTTGCCCATGAGCGTGACGAGTTTGACCTGATCATCGAGCAACGAGTCGAAGGCAAAGTGTTGCTCGCGATTGCGCGGCTTGATGCCCCAGACGCCCTCTCGACAGTCAATGATGGGCACCAGCTTGGTGCCCGTGGCATCGACTTTGGTCAGCGCCGTGCGCTTGGGGTTGGTTTCCTCGGTGAGCGTGCAGTATTCGTTGGGAAAATATTTCCCTTTGCCGGCGAGTTCGAGTTCGCCATTGGCACGGAAGGAGGCCATTTTCTCTGCGCTGACCGACAGCTCAAACATGCCTGAATAAAGGTCTTTGATCTGGACGCGATCGGTTTCGTAATCTTCAGCCTGCAAGCCGAGCGCGTCGGCTTTGATGCGCAAATTGATGTCCTTGGTGACGAGGATCGTCGAGTTTTTCGGATCGGCCTTTTGGACGTGAAGGGCCGAAGCCATGATGCGGCTGTCCGCGTTGCCGTGACTCAGCGTGCCGTTGCCGTTCTTGTGTTTGTTCTGAAAGATGATGCGCAGGCGACCGCCGTTGGGCAGCTTCACGCCTTTGCTCAGATGTCCCTGGCTGCGCAATCCGTCGAGCGTGCGCGAAACCGTGCGCGCGTTCTGTCCCAACTCGGTGGATTCGCGCTTGAAATGATCCACCTCTTCGATCACCTCGATGGGAATGAGCACATTGTTCTCCTCGAAACTGAGCATCGAGTCCGGGTCGTGCAGGAGAACGTTCGTATCGATGATGTAGTTTCTCACTTCGCGTCTGCGGATTTGATCCGGGCCATGGCGCCGTACCACGATTTGAGCCGGGTGTGAACGGCCGGCAGTTTGTAATGACCGGTGTAGAGAAAGTTTGCCAACATGCCGAACAAATCGAAATCGACAAACCGTGGCTGGTGACCGAGCAGAAAATCCTTGCCCAGGAGCATCTGTTCATACGGAACGAGCCGCTGCCTCAGTTCGGCCAGGAGTTGCCGCTGCTGCCGCCGCCATTCGTCCAGGCAGCCGCGACCGAACTTGCGTTCCTTGTGGCGCAGGAATCGAAGCTGGTCGGATGCCGGCACCATTTCCTTCCAATAAATGTCGTTGAGTTTGAAGCCGACCCCTTCGATCTCGTTTTCGATGCCGCGCCAGAGAATGGACTGCACCCCGTCCAGTTCCCTCGGGAACAGGCCCAGTTGCAGCTTGGCATCGAGATACTTGGCGATGACCTGCGAGTCTTCGTCGGTTTCAAACACCACCGTGCGCCCATCTTTGATGATCGGCACGCCGTAGTAACGCCGACGGGTCAGACGCCAGACCAGCGAGCGATCGCCATTGGGGATGTTGACGATCTGGAAACGAACCCCGGCAAACTCCAGGATGCGCCTTTGAACGATGCAGTAGGGACTCCAGGGAAACTGAACGAGTTCAATCATGTCATTCACGCGTCGCCGCCAACACCGTCCGCTGGCATTGCTTCCCACGCTGGCTCAAAACCATTGCGACCGGAAAACAATTTTTACCCGACACAAGCGCAATTTAATTCTGTCGCCGGTGCCTGACAAGCGCAAATCCATCCAACAATTCAGTCAACAGGCTTGAAGATTTTAACCACACGCGTGCAAAGAGTCAGATTGGTGGAGCGGCGACTGCACACTTATTGGCCCACGAGCCGGGCCACCGCCCCGGCGTGCGAGCGCGCGTGGGGTGTTGACCGTGCCCACACTGCTGGGGAGTTCGTCCGACCCCTTTCGACCGATCGCCCTTGGCACGAAGTCGCAAGCACCAAACTCCTCCGGCCAGAAACCGCGCCAGTCAAAAACCGGATTGCACTTCACGCCGCGCTCGACCATAACTCTGACCATGTTAGCCAAGGTCTGTTCCGCCGCCGTCAATGGCATCGAGGCTTATCCCATCGAGGTCGAGGTCAATGCCGGCTGGGGCGACACCAAGATCATCATCGTGGGACTTCCCGATGCGGCCGTGCGCGAGTCACAGGACCGCGTCAGCACCGCGCTCACCAATTCCGGTTTCAAATTTCCAATGGGCCGCACCACCATCAACCTCGCGCCCGCCGACGTAAAAAAAGAAGGGCCGAGCTTCGATTTGCCGATTGCCATCGGGATGTTGGCGGCCAGTGAGCAGCTTGAGACGGATCAACTGGAAAATTTCGTGGTCGTCGGTGAACTCGCCCTCACCGGCGCGGTGCGGCCCGTCAAGGGCGTTTTGCCCATCGCCTTGCGCGCCCGGGCCGAAGGCAAGGCCGGCATCCTTGTCCCCGCCGACAACGCCGCCGAGGCCGCCGTGGTCAAAGGTTTGCAGGTGATTCCCATTCAGAATTTGCGTGAGGCCGCCAGCTTTCTCGAAGGTGAAATAAAAATCACGCCGACGAAGGTGGATATCGTGAAAATCTTCGAGCACGCGCACGACGACGAAGTCGATTTTGCGGAAGTCAAAGGCCAGGAATCGGTCAAGCGCGCGTTGGAAATCGCCGCGGCCGGCGGTCACAATGTGCTGCTCATCGGCCCGCCCGGCGCGGGCAAATCCATGCTGGCGAAACGGCTTCCCACCATTCTGCCGCCGCTCACCCTGGAAGAAGCGCTGGAGACGACCAAGATTCACAGCATCGCCGGATTTCTGGAACCCGGCCAGGCCCTGGTGACGCGCCGACCATTCCGCACGCCGCATCACACCGCCAGCGACGCAGGATTGCTCGGCGGCAACATCAATCCCACGCCCGGCGAAATCTCATTGGCGCACCACGGCGTGTTGTTTCTCGACGAGTTGCCGGAATTCAAACGCAGCGTGCTGGAAACGATGCGCCAGCCGTTGGAGGACGGGCGTGTCACTATTTCCCGCGCCGCCGGCACGATGACCTTCCCCGCGCAATTCATGCTGGTGGCCGCGATGAACCCGACGCCCGATGGCAAGATGCCGGGTGAATCGCGCAGTTCACCGCGCGAGATTCAAAATTATCTGGGCCGCATCTCCGGGCCGTTGCTCGACCGCATTGATCTGCATATTGAAGTGCCGGCGGTAAAATTCCGCGACATCACGGCGGAGAAAACCGGCGAAACCTCCGCGCAAATCCGCGAACGGGTGGTGGCCGCGCGCCAGCGACAGCAAGGAAGGTTCGCCAGTAAATCGAAGATCACCTGCAACGCGCGGATGGGCAGTCGCGAGTTGAAGACTTACTGTGCCATCGACGAGGCCACGCTGGAGTTGTTGAGATTCGCAATGAGTGATTTGAAACTGAGCGCCCGCGCTTATGACCGCATTTTGAAAGTGGCGCGCACCATCGCTGATTTGACTGGCGCGGAGAAGATCGCCAGCGAACACATCTCCGAAGCCATTCAATACCGCTCGCTGGATCGGCAGTTGTGGACGTGATACTTTTATCATTAAACGGAGCCGCCGAAGAATGTCTTTGATGTTGTTGGTTATTTGGCGGTGGTCTCACGCAAACCACCTTGCACAAGAAAAGCCAGCAGGTCCGCCGCTTCCTGGGCGGTGAGCGAGGCGAGTAATCCCTCGGGCATCATGGAGAGCGCGGATTCGCGGGATTCCTTTACGTCCGCCAGTCGGATCATGTGATCGGTCAAGGATTCATCCCGCAACACGAGTTCATCGGCGGTGCGCTTCAGCACGAAGCCGGTCAGTTCCGTTCCATTGCGCAGGGTGACCATGGTGGTCTTGAATTCCGGCGCGATGACTTTGGAGGGATGCAGAACTTGATCCAGGGTCTGGGCACGATCGTATTTGCGGCTTAACTCTGTCAGTTCCGGACCGAAGGCGCGTCCCACGCCACGGCAAACGTGGCAACGCGAACATTGGGCGGCACCAGCGAAGAGTTCCTGACCGTGGGTCGCATCGCCGCGCAGGGCGAGGATCGTTTGCGGATTGATGGCCGCGCCGAGCACCTGTCGGCGTTGATCGGGCGGCAGGAACCGCTGGAACAGATCGCGCACGAGAGCGTTCGTGTGGTCGAACGCGGCCCGCGGAACGCGAATGTTGGAATCAACGGTGAGCGAATTCGCCAATGCCAGCGCGCCGTTCATGGTGGCAAGCAATTGCGCCGTGTCGTTTTGCTTCAGCGCTGCGTCGATGTCCGTGTCGAGTTTGACCGTCACGGCCTCTGTGTTTGTTGCGGGGAGCGATCGAATCCAGTCACCGACGAGGCGCATGCCGCGCTCGTCCACCAACCGGGAGCCGATGTGCGGCATGTGGCCGGCGCCTTCAGTGCTGATGCGATACACGAGCACTGATCGGAACGGATCACCGGGCGCGATGATGCGCGCACCAATCAGGCCGGAGTCACCGCGCGTCGGTTTCTCGTCGAGGGCGCGCCATTCGCCGGGCGGCTTGTCATAGTGCAGGAACATCGGGACGGCACCGCCTCCGTTGAAACGGTGACAACCCGAGCAATTGATGTGCAGCCAGGAGCGGGCGCGCTGGTCGAGCGGCTGGCTGGCAGCGTAAGGATCGACCAAAAAACGTTGCTCAGACGAAGGCGGCGGATCCTTGACGCGGAGAATGCCGAGATGGGCCAGGCGCTCCAGTTCAGTGGCGACGGACTCAGTTGCGTTTTCGATTGCTGATGCTTGAACTTGCTTCCGGCGGTCGTCACCGAGTTGAAGCCAGTTAAATGACAATGTGTCGCCTGCCCAACATTGATGACACCGGAGACATTCAGCGCGACCGAGAAAACGCCAGCGGATTTCACGTCGTCCACCTGGCGCGCCGGGGTCCGTCATCGCGAATACATCGTTGGTGCCCTCGGCGGGGACGAGTTCTGCGTCGGTCTGTTCCTTGTTCCAGCGAAACGTGTAGGCGTTCCACGCCTGACCCTCGAAATGCAAGAGTTGCGTTTCAATTCGCCGCGCGCTTACGGGTTTGCCGCGTTCCTGTTCCAGCGTGAGCGTGCGCGTAAAGACGGTGTTGGATGGCCAGTCCCACATTTTTCCGGCGATGGTCTGGCGGCCATCGGCGGTGACGATGACATTCGTGCCTGGCACCGCGACGAGCCGCTCCGCGCCGGCGTAATCACTCCACATTTCCGCTGCTGGTCGATACGCGACGACGCCGGGCGCAGGCGTGAGCTTCGCGGCATCACTGAACACGCCCGTCTCGCTCAAGCGGCGCGGGAAAGCGACATTCGCGGGAGGTGCAGTATTTGGCGTAAGCGCATAAAGGCCGCCGTGGTAATCAAGGATGAGCAATTCACCGGTGGCGTCTTCGGTGAATGAGACGGGCTGCAACGTGGTGTCGCAAAGTTCCTCAACCGACTCAAGTTTGTCACCTTGGTTGCGCAGCGCCCAGAATTTGCCCGTCTCCCAATCGCCGTAGATGTAAGCGCCGCGCAGCTTCGGCAATCTGGTTCCACGATAGAATCGCCCGCCCGTGATGCTCGCAGCCTCGCTGTGAGGATGCGCGATCATCGGTGGCAGGATGGGTCCTGGTCCCTGTCTTTCATCCGTCCGCACGCGAGTATTGGGTCCTTCAGTGATGCTCCAACCGTAATTTCCGCCGCGTTTCACACGGTAAATCATCTCCCACTGGTCCCAGCCAACATCGCCAACCCACAGCGCGCCGTCGGGGGCGAAACTCATGCGCCACGGATTGCGCAACCCAAACGCCCACACTTCGGGCCGCGCGCCCGGCGTCGTGCGAAACGGATTATCTTGCGGGATGGAATACGCATTCGTTCCGTCGGAACGGTCCGCGTCGATGCGCAGGATGCTGGACAGCAAGTCACTGATGTCCTGACCGGTCTTGCGTTTGCCGTCGGGCGGGTCGGGATCATCGCCGTCGCCCGTGGAGATGTAGAGGAAGCCATCCGGCCCGAACGCCAGCGTGCAACCGTTGTGGCCGCCGCTCAACCAGCGAATCATCGGGCGCTCGCTGGCGGGGTCAATCGTGGGCGGGTTGAGGGAGGAAACGGTGAACCGCGAAACATAAGCGCCGTCGGGGCGGCCGCCGGGTTCGTTGTAGTTGATGAGAATAAACCGGTTGGTTGCAAAGCCCGGGTGGAAGGTAAAGCCAAGAATATTCTCGAAAGGCTGATGGTGTTTTTTCAGATCGATCACCAGTTCGGGCTGCGAGCCGTTTGAGCGCGTGTCGAACGACCAGATTCTTCCACCCTGTTCCGCGACGAACAGTCGTGTTGAACCCGGCAGGAAGGCGAAGTCCACAGCGTTTTCGAAATTGATCGACGCGTATAGGCGCTCCACCGAGCAGGGTGCAGGCGGATTGGGAGAGCCGATGACGCGGTTGGATGTCCACGGCTCCCGCGCAACCAGCGCGGGCAGGGCACAGCATGACGCAGCAAAGCCCGCTCCAAATCTCCACCAACAATTCAGCCTGGGTCGCGAAGAGTGAATCATCACGTTGGGGCTATCTCTTCGCCAGTTCGGCTGCGTGTTTTTGGATCTTGCGAATGGCGTCGGCGATCTGGTCCATGTCGTCGCGCGGCCCGAGCAGCATGTTCTGTGTGAACCAAACGGCTTCTTCACAGACCTTGTCGTTTTGCGGACAGTGCTGTGCCTGCTCGAGCCATTCCTTCATCCGCTTCTCGCCATAGATTCTGAGGAAGTGCGGGTTCTTCGCGAGACCTTGGACGTATTCGCCTTTGTTCATCGTGCCGTAGCCACTGGAAGCGGGAACGCCTTCAGCGCTCAGCGCTGCGATGAACTTCGCGCGGTCCAGCCCGGCGAACTGCGCCTTGTCGTAGCGGAACATGAAGAGGTGATAAGCACTGCGCGTGACACCGGCATAAAGCTTTGCGGGTCGGACGCCGGGGATTTGGTTGAGCAGTTTCGTCAGATGATTGGCGTTGTCAGTGCGACGCTGGGTCTGCTGGATGACGCGGGTCATCTGGGCAACGAGCAGGCTGCCCTGAAACTCCGTGAGGCGCAGGTTTGATCCGCGGGTGCCGGAACTTGTGAAATTGACGCCGCCGAGCTGCTTGGCGCGGCCCTGGTTGTGGAAACTCGAGCAGGCCTCGGCGAACTGGTCGTCGTTTGTAAGGATGGCACCGCCTTCGCCGGAATTGAGGTTCTTGCTCGCCTGAAAACTGAAGCAGCCTGCCAGACCCCACGCACCGACTTTGCGCCCGCGCCACTCGGCGAGATGCGCCTGACAGGCGTCCTCGACGACCGGCAATTTATGCTTATTGGCAACCTCGAGAATTTTGTCGAGGTCTGCTGGCGAACCGCCGATATGGACAGGCAGGATCGCCTTGGTTTCCTTCGTGATCGCCGCCTCGATCTTGTCCGCGTCGATCTGGAAACTTTCGAGGTCCGTGTCCACGAAGATGGGCAGCGCGTAGTTCAGCACGATGACGTTGTAGGTCGCGACGAACGTGTATGGCGGGAGGATGACTTCGTCGCCGGGGCCGAGGTCCATTGCGCCGAACGCCGTGTAGAGCGCACTCGTGCCGCACGACGTGGCGACGCAATGTTTCGCGCCGGTCAACTTCGCGTAAGCCTCC
The DNA here is from genome assembly GCA_016200005.1 of Verrucomicrobiota bacterium. Taxonomy (NCBI): domain Bacteria; kingdom Pseudomonadati; phylum Verrucomicrobiota; species Verrucomicrobiota bacterium. Next base: position 107,678 of record JACQFP010000042.1, read on the forward strand.
TCGAACCGCGCCACGGCTTTGCCGCTGCCGCGATACCAGTGCCCGCTGTGCAACGTGTCGTGCAGCGCCTTTTCCTCGGTTTCGTCATATACCGGCCAACCGGGAAAACCGCCCGGGTGCGCCTTGGCTCCGCCGAGGATGGCGGGTTTGCTGCCCGCCTCCGCGCCGCGGGCGATGTGCGGCAACCCCAACGCCACACCCGCGCCAGCGATTGAAGTGTTGCCGATGAACTGCCGGCGATTCATTTCATTTTTCATCGTCGTTCTCCCGCTGCTCGTGGGTTCATTCAGATATGATGACCGCTTTTCAATCAAACTCAATCCGATCCGCGCGCGAATTCTAATAACCGGATCGTTCCGTGAGGCGCAAAAATATTCGCCGCCTGGCTAACGGACTTTCTCAACCAAACGCGCTACTGCGCCTGCGATTCGCTCTTCGATGTCCGGGCACCAGCGGCTGGCGGGAAGGCCATACACCTCGAACGCTCCCGCCTGATAACCACCCTCCTCCCAAAGCCGGCGCGACGGAACATAAGCCATGACATCATTCGCGTACCCGTTCACCCAAGTGCTCGAACCGTATTCCTTCTTAAAGCGGAGGGCGTAATCCACACAAACCTCGCCACCGAGCGCGATCCAAAGCTGGTCAGTGCCGAGCCTCCAGACTTGGACTGGATATTCGGGATAACCGCGTACGAAAGTTTTGCCGGTGGCCAACTCAGATGACAACCGGCGCGCCCAGCGAGCGCGGTAGTCGGTGCCCTTGCCCAGTGTTTCCAATTCGTCCTTTGTTGGCTGCTGACCGAAGTCCAGCGGGATGAATTCGAACGCTGCGCGAAACCTCGGCGTCACCGGCCGCATCGGTTTTTCGAGGACGACTTCCACTGCGGCGGCGAGATTCTCGCCGAGCTTTTGGCAAAGCTCAACCGTGCCGCGCGGCACGGCACTTTGATCGCTGCCGCAACCCTGGAAGAACATGGCCGCTGCTTCCGGATGTTTTGCTTCGAGCGCGCGTTGCGTCACGCCCGCGTAGTCGGCGGAGTAGAGGTAATTCTGCGTGAGGGCCGAGGTGTGCGCGGCATAACCGAAAACGACGGTGCGCAACTTCCCGTCCGGCGAACGCACGGCGAGAACGGGCACCGCGAAATCCGAAGGACCCTTGGGTGATTCACCACGGCGCAACAGCTCCGCAAGCTTGCCCTCGTCATTCGTGCGGCGGTTCATGGCGAAGGTCGCCTTGCCTTCGCCTGCCCAGAGGGTGGCGGGACGTTTTGAATCGAGGGCCTTGCCGATGGTTTCGAGGATCGTCGTTTCCAGCCAGACCGAATACTTCGCGATGAGCGCCCGCTGCGGGTCGTCGAGCGGATAAATGTCCTGGAGCGCATCTCTGAGCACCGGCCCGGAATGGGTGTGGGAAGTTGCGAATCTGATCTGACTGCGCTTGAGGCCATGAAGCCGATCCAGTTCGCGGCAGAGGTCATCGTAAAGCCACTTCGGAATGCCCACGAGATCAGCGGTGACGAGAACGGCTTTGCCGCCGTCAGACACTTCGAGCGCAAGCACCTTGATCCACAAATCATCCAGCGTGCCCTCGGCCGGTTTGGTGCGCGACGCGAACCCTCCCATCCAAATGAGTTCTTTGGGTGTGATCTTTGCCTGAGCGGTGCCGAAGCTCCAAGTCGCCTTCTCACCCGCGTGGCCCGTGCTCGGGGCCACCATTAGACTGAAAATTAAACCGACAGTGCTGACGTAACGCATAACTTCAATTCGCATTTCGCGAACCGCAGTTTACTTCGGCCAAAGTTTAACGCCAGCGAGTTCGATCAAACAACGCCGGAAGCGAAGGAGCGCGGACCGCCGAGTCCGCGGGGAGCTTGGTTCGGAATTGGAACACGCGGACTCGGCGGTCCGCGCTCCGCACCACTTCACTGCACTCCTACGCGATAAAAATACGGCCCGCGGTTGGTCGCGCTTGCGTCCGTGTAGGTCTTCGTTCCCGCCGCACCCGCGATGTTCGTGGCGATGGATTGGAACGGCGGCGCGTTGCCGAGATTGGTCGCGCGCTCCAGCCAATAGCTTCGTGTGGAAACGCTTTGCCACGTCACGTTCAAGCCGAATGCGGTGTTCGTGGCAGTGACCATCCGGAGCACGGACAGCGCGTTGGTGGGAATCGTGTCCGCCTTCCACTCCCGCCAGTTGTTCATGCCGTCATTGTCGGAATCAGTGAAATCCACAGAACCGTCGGTTGGCAGGCCATGGTGTTGCGCCCAGGCGTAGGAAAGCACCGAGCGTGGCGTTTGAAACTCATAAGCGCCCATGTCCGCCGTGCCCGCTGCGATGCGCGGATTGCCGTCCAACTCGGTGTTGGTCGTGACGTAGCCATTCTTGCCTGCGTTGATGCAGGGGGAATTGGATTGAAGACGCAGATTGCTCCAAACGTTGGTGTCCTCGAACAACGGCTCGTCCGCGATATTGCCTAGGCCGGGAGGCAACGGGGTTGTGCAGGAATAGGTGAGGCTCGAGTATTCGTTGCAGTTCGGGTTGTTCGTAGCGTAATTGTAATAGACAATGGAGTTGTAGATACTGCTTCCCGCCGCTCCACCAGCGGAGAAAGCCGAATTGCCCACCAGCGTACAGTTCACGAGTGTCCCAGAACACGCTCCGCCGCCGTTGCTCGCCGAATTACCAGTCAACGTGCAATTGTTCAGTTGTGCAACTAAGGACGACCCGACAGACACCCCACCGCCACAATCGAAAGCCAAATTGCCGCTCAACGTGCAATTGTTCAGCGTGCCGGAACTTGCCCCGCCACCATTCCTGGCCGAATTGCCGGTCAACGTGCACTTGTCCAAGGTGCAGGAACTCGCTCCGCCACCATCTCCGGCCGAATTGCCGATCAAGGTGCAGTTGGTGAGGTTGCTGTACCTCGCCCCGCCTCCATCTCCGGCCGAATTGCCGGTCAAGGTGCAGTTGTTCAGCCAACTACCATACGAACCACCGCCAGCCATGGCCGAATTGCCGGTCAACGTGCAGCCATTTAGCGTGACATAACACGCCCCGCCCCCAAACGTGGCGTACGAATTACTGCTCAAGGTGCAGTCGGTTAGCGCGCCATAATATGCTCCACCGCCATCCACAAGGACCCAGTTTCCGCTCAACGTGCAGTTACTCAACGTGGCCCAATATGCCCCGCCGCCCCATCCAGCCCAATTACCAATCAGTGCGCAGTTCTTCAGTATGCCAGAATAGGCGCCACCACCAAAGAGATCTGCCGAATTATTAATCAGCGTGCAGTTGGTGACGACACCGCTTGACTCGCACCACACTCCCCCACCGCACCGCTCCGTATTCGGGAAATAAACATTCCGGGTGTAGCCGTTGGTCAGAGTGAACCCGCTCAATATCGCATTCGTTCCTACATACGCGCACCTGATCGCGCCTTCGCTGTACTGGTTAATGCCAGGCGAGGGCTGGCCGGTGATAAACGTCACCAACGGCCCATTCAGGCTCCGCACCAACAGCGGCTTGTCAATCGCCACCCGGTTGGTCATCGCCCCATACACCGCCCGCCCCCCGCTGACATACACGCCGTTGGTGACCACGATTTCGTCTCCGGCGCCGGCCACATCCACCGCATCCTGAATATTCGTCGCCGCCGTCGGCCAATTGGTGTAAGGCGGCGTGGGGCTGGGGCTATTCAATTCCACGTAACGCGTGACGGCGGCGGCGTTCAGGGTGAACATGGCGAGCATCGCCGGAATCGCTTTGCGGAATTGTGCTTTCATGCCTTGCTGCTTGTCAGGCTTGTCAGGTTGGGCTTTTGTAGCACCCGGCTTGAGGTTGTTCAAGGTTGAAGTTGTGGGAATTCGTAGCATCGAACGTGAGTTCGATCCATTTTCCGCTCATCCTTGGCGGTTTGGATTACTGGAGCGTTAACTTGGAAGTTAGAGCGGACTTACGTCCGCTGCTACGACTTACCTCGGCCAGAGCTTTGCACCGGCGAGTTCGATCAGGTCCACTTCGTTGGCCGGTCCTGATGCAATGGGCGCGTTACGGTTCGCTAAATCAATTTCAAAACTGGTCTGATTATTTTTCGCGCGAATAACGAGACTGCCAACCTGTAACGATTTGCCTTTGCAGAAAAGCACGTGCTGAGGTTGCCGGGCGGCATTGAATCGGATGAGGCACAAGTCGCCGTCGAACTGCACGCCGCTTTGCTTTTCGACGAGCAAAGTTTCACCGGAAGCGGACTGGCCCTCGACGTTTCGGGAAAGGAAAACATCCCGGCGTCCGTCTGCGAGTTGTATTCCAACTGCGACCTCGGAATCGGAACGGGGCTTGCCCTGCGCGTCGTGAAGTTCCAGTCGGCGAATTGCAGCAAGGTGCGCTTTGGTTTCGTACGGTTCCAACACACCGATGAATGTGGATTGAAGCGGCGCTTGTTCCGCTCCAAGCCGCACGAGCAGGCTGGGAATCCAAGCATCCGCAGTACCGCCATAAAGTCCGACGGCGACCCACGCTTCCGCCAGTTCCACCTCTGCACCGCGAGTAAGGTCCGTGTGGCAGAGATGCACGTCGCTTGACGGCGGCAGGTATTTCAAATGGTCCTCGATTTTCCAATCCACGCTCCAGCCTTCCGATGGTTTGGTGTCGCGTTTGAAGTTGCGCATCACCTGCCCGTAGCGCGTCTGTTCCACCGGAGCGAGTGAAAGACCCTGTGTCGAAACCTGGCCGAAGTGGCCGTGCAGGAAACGCGTATGCTCGCCCCCGCCCGCCACACGGAAAACATCAATGAGGTAGGAAACCTTTTCGGAAATGTCCACCAAAGCGACCGTCCGTTCGTATTGCCGTCCGCCGATCAACTTCGGTCCTGAGGCGCGCACGGCGCGAAACTGATTGCCGTCGAACCAGAGCGTCGTCTTCCCGGTGCCCGGCTTTGTGTTCTGCCCGTCCACCGCGACGGTGTTGTGAGCGGCGGTTTGAGTGTACCACACCGCACGCGGTGCGCTCCAACCGCCATATTGGACCGGCGGATAACCGAAGTCCGGCAACAGGTCCAGGCCCATGGCAAAAAGCCCGAGGTTCATGCCGTCGGCGTGGCCGTGAATTCCGCCGGAACCATAATCGAGCCAGGCTGCGCGGGCATTCGTTCCTTCGCCGCTGCGCAGGATCGCCAGGCCCCACTCGGTTTTGTTCACGCTCGACAGCTTGATTTCCGCGACACTCTCGGCGATGACCTTCGCCACCTTCGCTTGGAAGCTGGTTGGGGCGGCGGCGAACAAGTCGTACGGCAGACCGTCGGTCGAAGAGTTGTTCGCGCCGTGGATGACGCGAATGAAATCCTTGTCGCCCGTCGCTTCGAAAAGTTCCCACAGAAAAGCGTAGGCGGACGGGTTGATACCGGGATTCTTGGAGAACGCGACGCCAACGTAACCCGGGTTCTTTTCCGCAAACGAACCCGTGTCGCCGATGCGCGGGTAATATTGCCCCAGGCACCACGTGTCCAAATGAAACCGGTACATCGCCTGAAGCCGGGGATGGCGACGAATGGCTTCGCGGATGAAACCCGGATCGCTTCGCGCGTATCGGCCAAGCAGTTCGGCAATCTGCCGAGGTGCAATCACCGAATAGCCAGCGATTCCTTTCTCTCCAGTGACACCGTCCACCGCGGTGGCCTTGCTAATGATTCCGTCGAGCATCGCCATGATCTCCGCACGATTGGCCGGCCAGCCCAGCACGGTGTGGATCGTCGTCATTGTCACGTCAGTCATTGGATAGTTCGACTCGATCTTCGGACGATGATCGAGTGTGTCTCGGAAGATTCGGTCTTCGATGTTGCGCTGAACATCCGCGAAAGAGGACTTGGAATTGGCGAGCTTGTGCTTCGCTGCTTTGGCCGAGAGGAATTTCATAAGTTCGGCATCGCGCGCCAATCCGTCGAAGACCGCGTCATAAGCCAGCGCGAGGTCGTGGACCTCGACACACGCATCATGCCAGGTGGAAACGTAGCCCGAGCGCGGCGCACCCTCGTACATCACGCCCTCCTTGCCGAAGTCGAACGTCGGATAGAGATCAGCAACGCGATCGAGCAGCACCCCGGCCTTGTGCGCATACGCGAGGTCGCCCGTCGCCACGTAGGCGGCGGCCAGATTCCGGATACCGTTCACGATTCCCTGCTTCCACTGGCCGAAGATCAGATAGGCGTTGATGAAGCGCCAACGCTTCCCGTCCGCGACGTAACCCTCGCCGTCGTCCACACCAAATCGATGCAACGGATCGGAAGCATCCGGATGTTCCACGTTGAAGAGCAGCGAGCGGTCAGCGCGTTGCGGATCGAATACGTTGTTCTCGTTCAACCCAGAGCGGTAGAATTTCGCGAAATCATTTTTTGGAAACAGTTCGCTGCACCTCGGACAACGCATCTTCCACGGCTGGTTCAACGCGTCGGGCGCCCACTCGTACATCGGCACCGGCTTTTTGCAGGACGGGCAATGGCCGTCCGACCAGACCTGCCAGGCGCGTCGAATCGTATTGCCGAACATGAGATTCCACAATTCGTCGTCGGACAATTCCCTCCAAGGTTTTGCAGCAGCCACGAGCGAGTCGCGAATGTCCGCGGCCCAGGGGTAATCGCGAGCGTTGGCTCGCGCGCGGGCGACCAACTCAACCGGGAAAAACGCGCTGGCTGTTTTTGAGGAATTCCCCGAAGAAGAATTCCGCGCCTCGAACCGTTCAGCCGTAGCAGCCGACGTGAGTCGGCTCTGACTTGCTCCGAATGCAGATGGAGCGGACTCACGTCCGCTGCTACGCGTCGTTGGTGCGAGGTTTTCATCGAGCCATCGATAAGCTGCCTCGCGTCCGGCCTGCGGAAAGTTGTGCGGCCCATCGAACGACTGCCACGCGAGCGCGTTCGTTGCGCCGTAAAGCTTGTAAACCTGCTGCACGTCTTTTAACAGCCCATCCAGATTTTCCGTCTTGGGAAAGATCGAATCCTTCGTCGCGTACCACACAAACAGTTTTCGCGGCGCGGCCTGCGCAAGAACGTGCTGCCAATCAAACGGGATGCTCGCCACGTCCGGCAGGTAGAAACCGAGCTGCGGCATCAGCGCGGCGAGATGGGACCAGCGCTCGGGATTCGGATCGCTGCGAAACGTCGTAAAGCCGCAACTCGCGACCGCCGCCGAGATGCGCGGTTCAAACGCCGTGGCGAACAGTGTCCCGTACGCGCCATGCGAGTGACCGATGCTGCCGATGCGTTTCGGGTCCACGGACGGCAGCGTTTCCAAATAATCAATCACTCGGCCCACGTCCCAGATCATCTTGCCCATGAATGACCACCCGGGATGTTTGCGGTAAAACGCGAGGCTGTCGTGATAGGGCTGCTTGCCCGCGGGAATCCGTTCGCCAAAACCGATCACGTCCGGCGCGATGCAGACGTAGCCGCGCTTCACCAACTCGACGGCGAAGGCCAGCTCTGGATCACCTTTTATCCCGCACGGTTCTTCTTTGCCTTGGGCGACGGTTTGATGAAGGCACAACATCGCCGGCACGCGCGACGCAGAAAGTTTTTTCGGCACGAGCAGATAGGCTGGGATCCAATCATCCGGCTCACTCCTGATCATCACGTGTCGGCGCGTGTAGCCCTGCAATTCCTCAACGCCCAACTCGCGGACTTCGAGCGGTGGCGGCTTCAAGTTCGTTGGCGCGCCGAGAATTTGTTCGATCGTTGAGGCGATTTGTTTGCGCCGCTCCTCCCAATCGCTGACGGTGGTGATGCGGTTGGTGCCGCTCTGGTCGCCACCAAGGAGCGGTGCCAAATCACGTCGACCGACCTGGTCAGTGCGCAAGTCCGGCTTCTGCCATGTCGTCACCTGGCGCCACTGATTCCAATCGTGGCCTTCCCAAGCGTGGAGGCGAGTGGAGCATACCAAAGTCGCAGCCAACACGAGCGAAGTCACCCGCCTTCCGGAGTAGTGGCGTCTCGGCAGAGCGCCGCATTCTTTTCCCAAGAGCAAGTTGGCGGCGCTCTGCCGAGACGCCGCTACGGCGCCCTGAAGAAAACTCGTCAGATTGGAGATGATCGGGTGCATTCGTGGTCTTCCGGCAGCCGACTACTTGCTGGCAGGCTTGCCTGACGCCGCCGGCGGCAGACTCAGATACGCAATCCCCAGCGGCACTGCCGTGGTCTCGCGATCCAATCCTGAGCTGCGACTGAATGCGATCAGGCGTTCTCGAACCGCAGGAAAATATCTGCCCAACCGTCCCCATTTCAGCACGGCGGAAGAGTATTTGTTGAATTTGTCCCCGCCGCCCACGGTGTCGCTGATGCGGTCGTCCGCCAGCATCACACGCTTGAACAACGTCTTCTCCAGACGCGCAAGATCGTCGCGCGTGAACACGATCTCGTGCTCGAAACACAGCACCACGAAGTCCACGTTGATAGTCGCGTGCGAGATGTCCTCAAAACTGTCTCCGGCGCCGTCGAGCGGCGGCCAATCGGCCCAGACGTACGAGCCGTCGTCCATCGGCCGCAGACGATTCTTCAGAAACCGCGCGAGCCGGGTCACTCGCTCGCGATGCTTCGGCGTCTTCGTTGCGTCGTCAATCGCCAGCCACGCCCGGGCGAGCGCGTTCTGCATGTTCAAGGGCAGATGTTTTTTGAGGTACGGACAATAGACGTAACCTTCGTCCGCTCCCGGGCCTTCGCGAAACTCGCCGTCATGCGCGGCCACGGCTTCTTCCGCGATTTGCAGCAACCGGTTCGCGTCCTTGCTCCAGAGCGTTTTCAAAGACGCCTCGCTCCGGATCACCGCCGCAAACCGTGCCATCGGCGCCACAATCATTCCGGTGTGAACCGCCCAGACGTAACGCGTGCCCTTCGAGTAATTGGTGGAACCCCACGCGGGCAATACTTGGCCGCGGATCTCATCGCGCGAACCGCGGCGGTCGTCGCGGGACTTCGCGATCCAGTCGGACAAATTGACGATCAGCGGGACGTACTTCGCGTCGCGCGTGGCGTCGAGCATCTCGACCAGCGCCGAGAGTTGATAGCTTTCTCCCCAGGCGATTTCGCCGCCTTGGTCCGTGGCCGGTTTGCGAACCGCCCGTTCCACCGCGGGAATGATGATGCGGTCGAATCGTTCCGCCAGTTGGGCACCTTCGCCGCCGGCTGCGGCCCCCACCACCCGGCCGCCGGTCAAAATCGCGAAAGCAAGGAGCATGAACGTGAATCTTTCGCGAAATGGCATGATCACATCTTGACCAAGGTTTTTTCCAGCCAGTCGGAAAGGATGCGCCCCGCCCTGACTACACGGCTTCGAGGGGTGTCGTCGCATCGCCGAACTTCGGCAGGCGCACGTCCATCTTGTCCATCATGGAAAGATAGAGTCGGCACATCTGGCGATCTGCCTTCGCTTTATAGTCCAGCACACGGCCACCCTTGATGCGTCCACCGGCGCCGCCGAGCAGGACGACAGGCAACTGCGTCGCATCGTGGCTTCCCGTCAACATGCTGGAGCAGTAAAGCAGCATCGTGTTGTCCAGCAGCGTGCGCGGGCCTTCCTGGATGGCGTCGAGTTTACGGGCGATGTAGGCGACTTGTTCGAGGAAGAATTGGTTCACCTTGAGCCAGTCGGCGGTGTCCGAGTGCGAGAGCAAGTGGTGAATCATGTAGTCCACGCCTAGGTTCGGAAAGCGCAACGAGCTGTGGTCGTTGTTCAGCTTGAGCGTGGTGATGCGCGTGGTGTCGGTCTGGAAACCGAGCACGAGGATGTCGCACATCAACTTCATGTGCTCGGCAATGTCCTGCGGAATGCCGTCGGCGGGACGCGGGATGTTCGGCGCGGTAAGGGTTGGACGCCAGCCCTGCAATTCGCCTTTCTTGCCGGCGTTTTCGATGCGCTGCTCCACGTCGCGCACGGAATCGAGATACTCGTCGAGTTTGCGCTGGTCGTTCGCGCTGATATGCAGGCGCAGGTCTTTCGCGTCGGTTAGGACGGCGTCGAGCACGCTCTTGTCGCCCTTGCTCGCCGCATCCTTGAACAGCCGGTCGAACGCAAGCGCGGGATAAATCTCCAGCGGTGTCGGTGTGGTCGGCGAACTCCACGAGATGTGCGAGCTGTAGAGCATCGAGTAATTCTTGTGGACGGACGGGTTCGACTTCTCGCAACCGAGCACGAGGCTCGGCACCTTGGTCGAGTGGCCGTAGTGCTGCGCCAGCAACTGGTCGATGCTCGTGCCCGAGCGAATCTCGCCGCCTGAGGCCAGCGGCGCGCCGGAGAGGAGGTTCCCCGTCTGCGAGCTGTGGATGTTTCCCTTCTGCGCCTCCTCGTTGTAGAGGCCGCGGACGAACAGCATCTTCTCGCGGAAATCCGTGAGTGGCGAAAGCACCTTGCCGAGTTCCATCTCCTTTCCTTCGCCCTTGGCCCACCATTCCTTCGAGTGAAAGCCGTTGCCGGAAAACAGCACCGCGAGCCGCACGGGTGCCTCGCTGGCGGGTTTGACACCGACGGGAGGCATGTCGCCCCAAACGGTGAGTGATTCCATCCACGGCAGCGCCATCGTGACGCCGACCCCGCGGAGAAATGTGCGACGCGAGAATTTGTGAGTGGTCATAGTCTGCTTATGGTTCAGGCTTCACACTAGCGGAACTGCTCGGGACACGCAAGGCACGAAATCGAGCGGGTCTTTTGACTTGTGTTGGTGCGTCATGGTTATTCCTCGAGCGCCATTTCCTTGCCGCGTATTTCACGGAATTGCTTGCTTCGCACAATCGTCTCGATGGCGGCGGTGACGCGGTAGTCGTTTGACTTGAGCCGCGCGCTCATCTCCGAAATCAACGGGCCGTCGGAAAGTTGCACGCCGCGACCCAGCGAATAACCGAGCAGTTTCCGGCAAAACTGTTTTACAAATGCGTCCCGGCGTTTCGTCAGCAGGTAATGGCGCAGACCGTCGAGGCCGTCGAACTCGGCGCCGTCCATCGTTTTCGCGTGCGTGTCGATTAAACGGTCACCAAGGTCGCGCTCGCGGCGGCGGCCGATGGCGTCGAAGCCTTCCAACGAATATCCGTAAGCGTCGATGCGCCGGTGGCAACCGTAGCACATCGGGTCGCTGGTGTGTTTCTCGGTCAGTTGCCGCACGGTGAGTGTCTCGGTGGCCTCATCTTCGGGCAAACGTGGCACGTCCTTTGGCGGGCGCGGCAGTTTTTCGCCCAGCAATACTTCGCACAGCCAGTTGCCGCGCAGGATCGGACTGGTGCGCGAAGCCCCGGATTGTTTCGCGAGCGTCGTGGCTTGGGCAAGGATGCCGCCGCGTCCGAACTTTTTCACGCCATCCACGCGACGCCAGCCGTCCGGTTGGAATTCAACCTTCAGGTTGGCAGGCGAGAATTCAGATTGTTCCGGCAAGCTAAAGCTTGAACTCCAACTGATGCCGTAATGCTTCGCCAGGTCTTCGTTCAGAAACGTGTAGTCGGCATCGAGGATGTTGAGCACGGAACCGTCATGTTGGAAGAAATCGGTGAAGAAGCGGATCGTTTCCTCATACATCGCGCCACGCAGAGCGGTGAAGGTCGGGAAATGCCGCTCGCTCTTCTCGCTCAATTCGTCAAAGTCATAAATGTGCAGCCAGGCGCAGGCGAACTCGGTGGCGAGGCGGCGCACGCGCGGGTCTCCGAGCATCCGGCGCATTTGCGCGGCGAGCACTTTGGGATCGCGCAGCTTGCCACTGGCAGCAACAGCCCGCAGTTCGGCGTCCGGAGCAGACGACCAGAGGAAGTAACTCAGGCGCGTCGCGAGTTCCCAATCATTCACCGGCCCCGGCTTGTTGCCCGGCCCCGGTTTCTCGGCCCGATAGAGAAACGCCGGTGATACCAACACGCGAGCGAGAGTCAGTCGGATGGCCTGGCCGTGGGGAATCTCCTCGGCGCGCAGCTTGCGATACAACCCGCGCAACTCGTCCTTCTCGGCGTCGCTGAACGGACGGCGATAGGCGCCATCGGCAAACTTCAACACTGCGTCGAGATGCTGCGGCTGCGTGTCCACGAGCAGTTTCTTGAATTCTTCCGCCCGTTGCTTGATGGGCTGGCGTAACGGCTCGAAGGCGCTTGGGTCGGCATCCTGCGTGGCGTATTGCCAGAGTTGCTCGAAGGCATCGACGAGCTTCAGCGCGTCGTGGCTGACGTAGTGCAACTCCGCCCAGAGCCGGTCCAGTTCGGCGGCTTGCGCATCGTCGAGCATCAACCGGCGGAGATGTTCATCCTCCCGGTAGAACAGGGTGAGGGTCACGACCTCATCGACGGGCACGATCTTCGTGTAGCAGAGCGCCGCGGGAAACACCTGGCGAAACTCGTCGAGTGCGGCTTCGATGCGTTTCCGCGTCGCGCTGCCGTCCGTCACGAGAACGGGTGAGTCAGAGACCGCAGGACGTTCACCATCGGACCAGGTGCTTTTGCCGCCTTGCTCTTTGACTCCCCCCGCTGCCAGGCCCGGAGTGGCGGAGGGTTTTGTCGTAAGCACCTGCATCTGCACGCTTCCCTCCGCGCCGGTTTCGCGGTGCAGCGTGCCCGTGGCCAGGAATTCGCAACCTTCTACAAAGTCGGCGGGCAGTCGCACTTCGACAACCGACGGTGCCTGCACACAAAGGCTGGAGGGGCTTAGCGCGGCGCCGTTGGGATGCTTGCCGAAGAGCGCGGGGTCGAGACCCCATTCCGTGGCAGCCGACGTGAGTCGGCTCTGATTTTCTTTGGAGGAAGTTTGAGCGGACTCACGTCCGCTGCTACGGAGGATGGAAGAAAGTAACGGCCCGTTCAACGAAGTAAGCTGCCGGTAAAGCGCGGCATCAGGCGCATCCTTCGCGAGTCCCGCCGCGCCGTTGAGCAACAGACGCTGGACTTCCTCAGCGAGTCGATGCTTTTCCTCGGCGCTCCCGCTGGATTGCCACTTCGCGAGCAGAGAACCCGCGGGCAGAACGGACTCAGGCCCGCCGCCGTTATCAGGCTCGTTATAAAAATGCCAGACGCCAGCGTTGCCGAAACTGTCGGCATGAGGATTGCCCGCCAGAATGTTTGGAGAAACTTCGCGCGAGAGATTCCATTCGTGCTGGCCGTCGCTCAGATTGAATTCGACCGCGGTGAGGTCGCACGAATGATTGCCATCACGTGGCCCGATGGCCAAGGACATCACATCGCCCGGTTGCACCGCGAGATTCTCGAAGGGACCAAATTTCACCTCCTTTGCGCCTTGGGACTTGCCGGCGGCAAGCCGCTGCCGCGAATTGCCGCGGCGCAATTCCAGAAACCACTCGATGCCGTTGCCACACTCGGGATGCGCGTGCTGCACGGTGCCCTCGACCCGCAGCGTGGCCGCCACGGGACTGCGCCAGCCAACGACGACGCGCAACTTGGGCGACGGATGGACCGCCACGCCGTGCGGTTTCATGTTTCCCGGCACGCGCACATGCTGGTCGGAAGAGTTGGCGATGACGCTCAACGCATCGGCGCCCGCCCAGCCCTTGATAAAATCATAACTTTGCAGGCTTTCCATTTTTTGAGTCATGTGCGATTCAATCCGCGCCTGCCCCGAACCGATGCCCAGGTAATCCAACCATGCCGCGAGCACTGCCACCTCGACGCCGTGCTTCTGCGCAAGTTGCTCCACTGCGGTTTTTTCGGGTGCTGCGCCCGCCTCGGCCGCTGCTTCCAGGCATTTCGCCGCACTGGAGAAAACGCGTTCGCGATGGGTCGTGAGGGCGCTGATGGCCGCCCGAACATCCCGCAACGAAAGGTCCGGCCGCCCCGGAGCGACCAGGCGCGGATTCTCCCAGACGGCGAAGTCATTTTCGTTCCCGTCACCGGCATCCGAGGTTGCAAGATAAAGTGTGATGTCGTTTCCGTTCGTGGGCGCTGGCAGCTTGAGTCGCAGTTCACGTTCGTTCGCCAGCGGCGTCACCGGCAACTGCCACGCCTTCGGGCCATCGCGTTTGCCGATGTGCCCGACCGTGGTGAAACGCCACAATGCCTTCTGCCATTGCACGATGTTGGCGGCGATCGCCGCGGCATCACCGGGTTTTGCGGTCCGCCACTGCGCTCGAACCAGATCAAGCACGAGCGAAGGGTTCGCACCGTTCAGCGTCGTCCACAGCGTGCCAAGATACTTTGCATTCAGCCTGTGTTCGCGCGCCACTCCGGCAATGGTTTTTTTCCCGGACTTGAGCGCGTCGCGCTCCGAAAGCGTCGCTGTAAGATACTTTTCCAATGGCAAGACGCCGCCGTCCTTGGTGTCGAACTTGATCCCCTGCAAATTCACCGCCGTTCCCCCGCCGTTATCGGCGAACTGACCGTAGAACGCGCGAATCGCAGCAAGTTTTTCTTCCGTCCAATCGCGCTGTGATGTGTGGGGGGAGAACCGCAGGCCATCGGGCAACAACACCGCGTGGCTGGCAATGTCCTTGGCTGCGTCGAGATACTTCGTGACGAGCGCCGGCGACATGACGAGCGAGTTGCCGACGTTCATGAAACCCTCGCCCGAAGCCGAATCCACCGGGAACTCCCGCGCCGGATCAAGGGACGCAACGCCGGTCAGATCGCGGATAGTGTATTTGTATTCAGCATTGGAGAGTCGGCGAAGGACGACGGGACCGGGGTCGCCCGCGCGGGCCCTGGCGGCTTGGTCGAGCGCGCTGTTGACCCAGCCGAGCAAGCGGTCGCGCTCGGGCGCGGTAGGTTGGGGCTTTTCCTTGGGCGGCATCTCGCCGAGTGAAAGCTGTTCGACCACGCGCTGCCAGGCGCTCGGGTGCCGGAGCACTTCATCGAGCGAAGTGAACCGCTCCAGGTTAAGGTCGCCCTTATGTTTCTCGGCTGAGTGGCAACCGAGGCAATACTGTTTGAGAACAGGGTGAATTTGTTTCGAGAATTCCCTTTCAAGCGACCGCAGGCCCGGCCTGCTCGCGGCAGGCAGAGTAAGGCTCGCCAGGAAGAACACTCCGGCGGCAAATGAAAAAAACAAAAGTCCGTGCAACCGCATAAAATCGTCAACCAATGATGTCACGAATCATATTGGCCACGACGACGACGGTCAACCGGCAACACGCGGTGGAAGTCGCCAGTTGAGGGCGGCCACGGCAAGGCTGGCGCGCCTGCACAACTCCGCAACGACAAGTGGCATAAGGCCAAGCTCGTCCCTCTTCCTCGTCACGAACGCATCTCGTCTTGTGTGGGGTGTGGCTAAGGTCCGGTTCGCCGACACGGCTTCGCCACCCTGTCATCTGACTCTGAGCGAACGCGCTGCCTGTCGCCGCGCAATAAAAGGCAAGAGAAAGCCAATTTCGGGGCAGCGCAGACCTCCAATCCGAGAGCATGGTTACGTTCAATGAACACAGCTACACGCATTGTTGCCACTGGAGTCGTTTGCCCTGGGTCCAGACGTAATGGTGTTGCGAAAGCAAATGGGAGTGTCCGCACCGTGGAATGCGCTTCCATTCCCGGTCAACGTCCAGCGAATGAAGGAAGCAATGCCGCGAAGCTGGAAACTTTGCGCCGTTGTCCGCTCTTTGCTGAACTACCGGGTGGAGATCTGCCCCTTATCACCGGCTTGACGGTCTCGAAAAGTTTGGGAAAAGGAGCTTACTTGTTCTATGAGGGTGGCCCGGTGCACGGCATTTACATCGTGCAGAGCGGGGCAATCAAACTGTCGCGGACGAGTTCCGGTGGAAAGGAACAAGTGCTCCATATTTTCCGGGCTGGAGAGTCCTTTGGCGAGGACGGCCTGGTGTCCGAAGCCGGTAATCTGGCCGACGCCCGGGCGGTGCAGCCTTCGTTTGTGTGGATGATCCAGAAGGCCGGCTTCCTTGCGTTGGTCAGGCGCAAGCCAGCTCTCGTTCTGCCGCTGCTGCGGGCCTTGCATGAACATCAAGCCACGCTCATGAGGCTGCTCGATGATTTGGCGTTCAAAGACGTCAACACCCGGCTGGCCAACTGGCTCATTGAACACTGCCCGGATCCGCATAGCGCACGGCCCTGTTGCGTCGAGCCGTCGATGCCCATGAACGTGCTGGCCGCCGAACTGGGCACGGCGAGCGAAACGTTCTCTCGCGCCTTGACCCGGTTTCGGAAAGAAAACCTGGTCTCCACCGACCGCAATAAGATCGTTTTGCTCCAACCTTCGAGACTGACGTCCTATGTGGAACAGGCCGCGCCGTTAACCAGGTTCGTTTTTCCCTTGGCCGCCGCGGCACCGTGTCGCGAAAAGCCGGAAAATATGGAGAGCGAACCGCGCTTTGATAAAGAGCGACGTCGATAACCATGTGGGTTCTTGCTCAAACCGAACCATCCAACCAATACCATGATTCACCTGGGGCTGCATACTGACAACTGGAGGCCGTTGAGCGTCGGGTTCGAAGCGGCGTGTGAAAAGATCGCCGCCACGGGCCTCAAGCATATCGAGTTCTGCGCCATCCACGGCCAGAACTTTATCGCGGCGCTGGGCTACGATCCCGGTGTCTCTTTGCAATCCAACCCGCGCGCCCTCCGTCGCTTCCTCGACAAGCGCAATCTCCGAGTTTCGCAGATCGATGGGTCCTATCCGATGATGGGGCCGAACGGCTCCGCCTACGGCGTGCAGTACGTCACGCAGAGCATCCGCTTCGCCGCCGAACTGGGCTGCCCGATGGTGGACACCGTGGACGGCGCGTTCGAGACACCCGGCCTGACCCGCAAGGAGGTCTTCCGCGTCACCTGCGATAACTACCGCCAGTGTCTCGCCTGGGCGGAAGACTACAAGGTCGTCATTAATGTCGAACCGCATGGCCCCTACACGAACGACCTCGATTTCATGCGGCGTCTGTTCAAGGAATTCGAGTCCGAATATCTGCGCTGCAATTTTGACACGGGCAACACGTTCATCGCCGGCCACAATCCGCTGGACTACCTCAAGGCGCTGCGCAAATACATCGTACATTGTCACATCAAGGACGTCAGCGGCGCGTTGGCGGCGGCGGCACGCGGCGAGGAGACCGGCATCGGCTGCAGCATCGTGCCGATTGGCGGCGGCGTGAACGCGCAGAACATCCGGCGCTGTCTCGATTATTTGAACCAGACGCGCTGGGACGGCGTCGTTTCGATCGAGTGTCACGGCTCGGATGAAAACATCGCGGCCAGCGTCAAGTGGATGAAAGCGGCGGTCAAGGCGAAGCGGTCGCCGCAACAGCAAAAGTAAGAACCCCGAACAGAAAGCGAAACACCATGAATCGTCGTTCATTCGTCAAAAGCAGCCTCCTCGGCTCCGCCAGCTTGGCACTGGCGCTGAATTCACGATCTGAGGATCCCTCCAAACCCGAGGCCGCACCGTCTGCGGCCAAGGACGCACTCCCCAAAGGCCGCATCGGCAAGCTCAAGGTCAGCCGCCTCATTCTTGGCGGCAACCTGCTCACACACTTCACCCACAGCCGCGACCTGCAATACGTCTATCGCCTCGCGGCTCAATACAACACCGACGAGAAAATCATTGAGACGCTGGCCCTCGCCGAGAAACAGGGCATCAACACCGTCTCCATGCACAACCCGCCGCATCCGATTTCCGTGCTGCGCCGTTACCGCAAGGAGCGCGGCGGCAAGATCCAGTGGATCATTTGTCCCACCGCGCCACCCGAGCCGGACATGGCCAAGTACCGCGCGCACGTCGAGGAACTGATGAAGGACGGCTGCGAGGCCATTTACCTGTGGGGTGTTCACGCGGACTCACTGGTGGCACAGGGGAAGATGGATCTCGTGGCCAAAGCCGTCGAACTGCCAAAAGAGTTCGGCGCGCCCTCCGGCGTCGGTGCGCACTCGCTGGACGTGGTCAAAGCCTGCGAGGAGCATGGCGTGAAAGCCGACTTTTATATCAAGACCTTCCACCATCACAGCTACCCGACTAGACCCAAGGCCGACCAGATCAAGGGCGCCTACAACGAATTTCCCGGCTACTGGTGCGCCAACCCGCAGGACACCGCCGAGGTGATGAAATCCATCAAGAAGCCTTGGATCGCCTTCAAGACCATGGCCGCCGGCGCCATCCCGCCGAAGAACGCCTTCCGCTACGCCTTCAAGAACGGCGCGGACTTCGTGCTCGCCGGCATGTTCGACTTCGAGATCGCCGAGGACACGCAGCACGCGCGCGACGCCATTGCCAGCTACACCGACCGCGAGAGACAATGGACGGCGTGACGGGACCATGAGAAAGTTCTGCCGAACAGTTCTCGCGCTCGCAGCGACATTCCTGGCTGCGCACGACACGACTGCCGCACCCACGAACGCCTTCTTCCCGTTTTGCATCGACTGGCATGACGCCAAGAAGCGCAACTTCGAGGAGCAGGCCGAAATGCTCAAAGAACTGGGCTACGACGGTGTGGGTCACATCTGGCTGGACAAGGTGGAGGAGCGGATCAAGACGCTCGACGCCGCCGGGCTGCGGTTGTTTCAGATCACGATGGTGGTGGACGTCGCGCCGGGCAAGACGCCCTACGACACCGCCCGTTTCAAGGAAGTCTGCGCGGCCGTCAAAGGGCGTCAGATGCAGTTCGATTTGCTCCTCAACGGCAGGAAGCCATCCGACCCTTCCGTCGATCCGCGCGCGGTGGAAATCCTGCGCGAGATGTCCGACCTGGCCCGCGATTCCGGTTCACAGTTGTTGCTCTATCCGCACCTGGGTTCCTGGGTGGAACGCATCGAGGATTCCCTGCGCGTGGCGGACAAGGTGGACCGCCCGAATGTGGGTGTGATGTTCAACCTTTGCCACTGGCTGCGCGTGGACAAGCAGCGCGACTACAAACCACTTTTGCGGCAGGCCCTGCCGCGGTTGTGGGCCGTGTCCATCAACGGTGCCGATGAGTTCGACGACCAGCCCGGGTGGGATCACTACATCCAACCGTTGGACAAAGGATCCTTCGACATCGCTGCGTTCCTGCGCACGCTGCGCGATCTGGGTTACACCGGGCCGATCGGCCTGCAGTGCTACGGCATCGGTGGCGATGCGCGCGATCACCTGGCTCGTTCGATCAACACCTGGCGCCGCTTGAACTCTACCCCGCAGAAAGTCGAACTGAACAAGTGAACGTCAGTAGAGGTCACCGAGCGTGCCGGGAAGCGATCTCAAAGAAAACAGAAGGAGGATCGATGGGCTCAGATCAGACCCGGTGACTGAGCGATGTTTCTTCACTCGTCGGTCAAAAAGAAGGCCAATATACGGTTGGCAAATCGCAAGAACCGGGTAGCGGTTTGCTTCATTGGCCGGTTAGAATTTGTCACAAATCAACCAACCATCTGGCGCCTGTTTACGGCAAGGCCACGGACGGGAAGCAATTCTGTCTGAACCGCGGCAGCCCCAGATAGAATAAAATCTAGCACGAACTATGAAAAACAAACTAATTCCGAGCGTTCTTCTTTGTTGGCTGAGCCTGCAGGGGATCAATGCTGCCAACGTATTCGAAAGTGTGGAAGGTGAATGGAGCATTTTGGGGAAAGAGACGGTAAAATTCAAAGGACAGAAACAAAGCACTTATTTTTCGGACTTGTTTTCGTTCTACCACGACGGAAGTTTCACCACGAGCGAACTGGGGAGTGGAGTTTGCACGCAGACGGGTTCGAAGGTCACCATGAGCGTCGCTGACCAGGAGTTGCTGGATGTGATCAACGGCTATTTCGACTCGCTTGGCTACGGAGGAATAATCTATGCCGATTCTGTGCAAAGCTTGAAGTTTTCCGGCAAGCTGAAGAAGGGAGTTTTGTCGGGAACCTTCAAATGGGGATTTACAGTATCCGCGCCAGCCTATGGAGTTTACAATCTAAAGGCGAGCATCTTGGGGAAATACTCCGGAACAAGGATTTCCGGTAGTGCCAGCAGTCGTGACTCGTCCGAAGTGGCGGGACGCCCACTCTACGGTCTCACAAAAGAAATCGTAGTTTCGATAACAGCCAGGGAATAGAGGCGCTGTCTGAATTTTGCCGGGATAATCAGGTTGAGGTGACATGGTCAAGCGCCCGTCGAGGTCCGGTTGGAGGACAGACGGGCGTGCTCTTCCCAGCAACCACGTTCAACAATTCCGCGCCTGCCAGTTTGTTTCTGGCCCGCCCAATCCCCTCCTGAAGTCAGCAGGATTTTTCAAACCGGACTCGCGCGGCGCCGACAATTGATATTTCTACAACGCCGGTGGTACTACGCTTGATACTGCGCTGATGGATTGCTATCCGGATGACTTTCGCAAGTGGTTGAGTGAATGGTGCCCCGGCCAGGACTCGAACCTGGGACCAATTGATTAAGAGTCAACTGCTCTACCAACTGAGCTACCGAGGCACTCAAGGGACGTGGAGAATTGTGGCGCGCTGCATTTTTGTCAACTCTCCGTTGCCACCAACGCCAATCAGCTTTGCCTGGCCGCGTCCGCTTAACTCCAACTGCAGGACCGCCTTGACAATTAGGTCATTGCTTTCTTGAGGCTCCGCGGATAAATTGCCGCGGTTCGTATGGACACGACTTCTTCCGCGGTCCCTCCACCGCCAGCCGGGCGGCGGCGCAAAGTTCTGGTCGTGGATGATAACGCCATCGTGCTCAAAACACTTGCGCTCAAGCTAAAGTCCAATGGCTATGACGTGTCCACCGCGATGGATGGCCCGGAAGCCATCAGTTTCGTCCGGAAGGAAAAGCCCGATCTCATCCTGATGGACGTCAGTTTCCCACCCGACGTGGGGCATGGTGGCGGCGTGGCGTGGGACGGTTTTCTGATCATGGACTGGGTGCGGCGCATCGAGGAGGCGAAACATATCCCCTTCATCGTCATTACCGGCGGCGACCCGGTGAAATACGAGAAGCGCTCACGGGACGCCGGGGCTGTGGCTTTTTTTCGCAAACCAATCGATCACGAGGGTTTGATCAGCGCAATCCGAAGGACCCTCGGCGAAACGACCGAACCCCCGACTCCCGGCTTCGACACCACAAATTTCGAAATCTGAGGTCGCAGTCAACCTACTTGCTGATCTCCAACGTGTGGCCTGGCAAAGTTTGCTTGCGATTCCTAACTGCCAACTGCGAGCACAAATTGTAGTACGTGAGTGCCGTGCTTGGTTGGCTTTGTTCACGGAGGAGGAATTACACTTGCCATTGACGAAACCGACGTGAACGGATAACACCTCCAGTCAAAATTCCTTTTAAGTTTTGAACAAAATAATTTCAACCGCTGCCGCCGTCCCGCCGCTCCAAACTCGCGTCCACCAGGATGTCAAACACCTGCGCGACCTCTCGCCGCAACAATGGAAATCCGGCATCGCCGCGTGGCTGGGCTGGTTGTTCGACGGGCTGGACATGCATCTCTACACGCTGGTGGCGGCCCCGTTCGTGGCGCAACTGCTGCACGTTGCCAGCGCCGCGGATCCTTCCGTCAAGCGTTACAGTTCCTGGATTCAGGCGTCGTTTCTCATCGGCTGGGCCCTGGGCGGCGGGTTCTTCGGGCGCATTGGCGACCGGCTGGGACGCAGTCGCGCGCTGAGTCTGACGATTCTGACTTATGCGCTGTTTACGGGCCTCTCCTTTTTCGCGCAAACGTGGTGGCAATTGATGATCTTCCGTTTTCTGGCGGCGCTCGGCATTGGCGGCGAATGGGCGGTGGGCGCGTCGTTGTTGTCCGAGACGTGGCCGCG
Source organism: Verrucomicrobiota bacterium (assembly GCA_016200005.1). Taxonomy (NCBI): domain Bacteria; kingdom Pseudomonadati; phylum Verrucomicrobiota; species Verrucomicrobiota bacterium. The sequence continues at coordinate 129,341 of JACQFP010000042.1, forward strand.
TCGCTGGCGACCGTGGATCGCCGCCGTGTTGCAGACCGGTGTCAACCTCGGCGTTTTGCTGGCTTGCCTGGCGACGTATCTGATGGCCGACTTGAAACCGCGCTACGTTTTTCTGGTTGGAATTCTGCCGGCCTTGATCGTTTACTGGATTCGGCGCAACGTGCCGGAGCCGGAGGAATGGCACGCGGCGAAATTGAAGGCGCTACATCACGAGCCGGGCGTCGCGGAACTTTTTCGCGGCGATGTTCGGCGCATCACTGTGTTGACGATCATTGTCTGCGCATCGTCGCTGTCCGCCTGGTGGGCGTTCATGTTCTGGCATCCGCAACATTTGTTCAACCTGCCCGAACTTTCCTCCTGGTTGGAAGCCGACCGCAAGAAACTGATGAGCACAACGTTTTTCACCGTCATCTCCACGTCGATCATCGGCAACTTCGTCGCCGGCTGGTTCGCAAAACTTTTTGGTTATCGGCGGACGATCGCCGTGATGTTTTTTTGTTTTGTGCTGGCGATGTTGGGAGCGTTCGGTCAGCCGCATCATTACAAAGCGCTCGTCTGGTTCTGGTTTCCGGCGGTGGGTTTTTGTTCGGGTGTTTTCGGATTGTTTACCATGTTCATGCCGCCGTTGTTTCCAACGCTCTTGCGAACCACGGGGGCGGGGTTCTGTTACAACATCGGGCGTATCGCCGCGGCCTTCGGCACCGTATTTTTCGGATTGTTCTCCAAGGTGGGCGATTTTCGAACTGCGCTTTTGTTCGCCGGCTCGTTGTTTCTCCCCGCCGCCATCGTGGCGCTTTTTCTGCCCGAGCCGCCGGATGAACCGACGCCGAGCATGCCGCTGGAATAGGTGACTGGGGCCATCCGTTTACCAGCATTTGAGTCCGTTCTCGGCTTGCCTTGCCCCGCCTCAGGCGCAAGAATGTGCACCATGATTTCACCGCGATGCTTCATGGTTTATTGCCTGACGTGGCTGCTATCCTGGCAGCCCCAGGTCACCACGGCCGGGCCGAATGGCCCGGGTCGCTACCGAGGTTTGGGTCAACCGCCGGAAGGATTGCTCCCGGACGCGGCGCGGGAATACCGGAATGTGCTGAGTTCGCTGAACACCACCGCGGCGAAGTTGGAGAAAAGCCATGGCGACCGACTCCCCGAAAGCCGACCATCGCTCCAGCAGATTCAGAGTGATGCTGACTTTCTCCAGAGGAAATGGATCGACTGGTCCCAACGGCATCCGGGCCGGAGTTCCTATTCCGGCACAAACGTGAGATTGGAGCCGTACTTCCGCGCTCTCCAGGCAATGCAGAAGCAGTTGAAGGAGTCGCCCAAGAGCAACGATGAGGAGATTCTTGGGACGGTAAAAGCTGTGGCGGCGGATTTACATGCCAAAGCAGAGAATTGCCGCCATTCCGCGGATGGGCTGGGCAAGGACATCAAGGTGACCGTGCGCACGAAAAAGGGAACCGAAGAGGCCCCAGGCTATGAGGTCTGGTGCGCGCCGATGGCGCTCGTCAAATTCAAGAATGAGCACATTCGCTTTCCGAAAATCAGCAGTCCCACCGTGTTCAAGAACTTTGCGCCCGGCCATTACGTGATGTGGCTGGAAAAAGGAAAAGAAAAGCTGCCGCCGGTGACACAGACCATCGGCGGCCACGGAGAAACGGAATTCGAGATAGACCTACCGGTTTCCGCGGAGTCGGAAGGCCCAAAGTAGGGTCAAGCATTCATGGGTAATCCCGTTCAAGAAGTCTTAAAGCGATCCCAAAAATCCTGGGTGATGCTCGCCCAGACCGCCACGTGGGTTTTGGGAGTGTTGGCCGGATTTCTTCTGCCGCCACCGATTGGGACCCCGCAGGAAAGCCAAGTCTGGGTGCGCTTCGCTCAATTTGTGATCACGGTCTTGATCGGATTACTGGTGCTCGCGGCGTTGCGTTGGGAGAGGAAGAAAGACGCTTTCCGCTGGGGCGCGATTTCCCTGCTATTTTTGTTTTTGGGAACCGCAACATTTTTCGGCTATCAATTCTTCGCAGCCCGTTGGACAACGACATATAACGAGCAACGCGTGGTAATCGGAGACGTCTATACCGCTCACGGGCGTGGGTACCATGACGAAAATCCAAACCTCCCGCCCGCGGATTTGATCATGGATCACAAGGGCGAAGTCGAGAAAATCTGGACTCGAGAATCAATCGCGCAACGCCGTTTGCTCCTTGCCGCCATGTACGTGCTGGCGATGCCTCTGTTCACGGTCTGTGTCATGAGCATTGTGCAGGCCCTCCACTGTGCCGTCGCCAAGACCAACCGTCGGAGACGCGTCGCTGCGTCGGCCCACCGAACTTCGCATTAGAGTGATTGCCATAAGACATTTCGTTTCCACGAACCTGAGTACGCCAATCGAGCCACTGAACGCCCCGGCCCCTCCAAGGAGGGGAGCAGCGCAGGGTGGATTGCTCCCCTCTTGGGAGGGGTCAGGGGTGGGTAAGTTGCGAAAGATGTACCGTCATCTCGCGCTGCAAATGGGATGAAGTTATAGGAACAACAGTTGGCTTCAAAAATGGCTCCAAAGGCAGGACTCGAACCTGCAACCCATCGGTTAACAGCCGATTGCTCTACCATTGAGCTACTTTGGATGCCAACGGGTGCGTAATCTACAAATCACTCCCATACGCGTCAACTGTTTTACCCGGCGGCTCGGCGGAGGGATTTGGGAAATCAAGTTAACCGCCGAGACAAAGCGCTACTTGGCTCCGGGTGGAGCAAATGTGGCCATGACTTCCGCATTGGTGCCATTCCAAACACGCAGAACACTGTCATCACCACCGGCGATGACGATTTTGCCGTCCGGCGTGATCGAAGCCGAGTTCATGAAATTGGTACCGCCTTCGTAAGAACGGATTTTCTCGCCGGTGTCAGTCACCGTTCGAATCTGGTCGTCGCCGGAAGTAGCCAGGGTTTGGTCCGTAATTCCAATGAAACTGATGGAGGTCACTTCCTTGCTGAAACCTTCAATGGTTTTCCTGCGCTCACCGGTCACAAAATCCCACACTTTGATCACGTTGTCGGCGCCGGCACTGGCCAACGTTCGCCCGTCCCGTTTCCAACTGACGCCGAGCACGTGATGGGTGTGCCCTTCAAATGTCTTCACAACTTTCCCGCTGCTTAGATCCAGGACCTTGGCAAATTTATCAGCGGCGCCGGAGGCCAGATATTTTCCGTCAGCGGAAAAATCCAGGCTGAACACCGCATCACTGTGAACGTTGGTGAACGATTGCATCAGCTTGCCGTCAGCAACCTGCCAGATTTTAATGTCACCGCCGCGAGTCGGTTCGCCGCCGCCCGTCGCCAATCGTTTGCCATCGGGACTGAATCGGACCGCGTTGACCCGGTCACTGATGGGCGATGAGGCGTCGCCGGTGCCGATGGTTCGTTCGAGAGTCCAGCCGGCATTCAAATCCCAGATCGCCGCGCTGCGGTCCGCCGCACCGGACGCCAACGTTGCATTGCCGGCAAAAGCGACGGCAAAGACCGGACCTTTGTGCCCTTTGAAGGTTTCAATGGCGGCGCCGGTTTCGGCGTTCCACGTATGAACTGCCTGATCATCCCCTGCCGTCGCCAAGAGGAGATTGTCAGGCGAGAAGGTAATCATGCGAATCGGTTTTTCGGAATCGGCAGAAGTTTTTTTAGCGGATTGAAGTTCAGTGTCTGATTGTTTTTGGAACTCTTCGGCTGATTGAATTGCGGCCTTGGCCGCGGTCACTGCTTCCTCTGTCTTGTAGGCGGCTTTGGTCGCAAGTTGAAGCTCGTGCTCGGCATTGGATTTTGGCAACTCGGCTTTTTTCAACTCCGCTTCGGCGTCTGCCAGGGCTTTGGTGGCGGCGTTGAATTTGTCATTCACCGGTTTGAATTTCTCCTTCACTTCCGCAGGAAGCTTGTCGAGGACGGCCTTGGCCTCGGCGGCCGCTTTCGCCTTCGCGTCGGCTTCGGCAACCAGTTTGTCAACGACTGCTTTTTCCGGCGACGGCTTTTCCTTGGCGGCCTTGACTTCGGCAGCAGCCTGAGTCGACGCTTTTTCGGCGGCTTCGTGAGCTTCAGTGGCTTTCTTGACCTCGGAAAATTCAGCGAGCGCCTTTTCAGCGGTGGCTTTGGCTTCGGTGGCATTCACGACGTTTGTCTTTTTCTCACCGTAGGTTTTTTCCGCCGCGGCGAGAGTTTCGGTGGCTTTCTTCACCCGATCGAGTTGAGCGTTTTGGTTGTTCGTCGCGGTTTGAAAAGCCGTTTTCCGATAAGTCACTTCATTGTTAGCGAAGGCCAGTTCTCGCTCTTTCGCCGCCTGGAATTCCTGAGCGTAACGGTCACCTTTCAATTCGGAGACTTCCTTGCCTGTCATCGCATCCCAAAGTTTGGCGACATTGTTCAGTCCGGCGGAAGCGAATCGTTTCCCATCGTTGCGCACGGCCACGGACGCCACCGGGCCGCCATGTTTCATCTGCCGGATCAACTGGCCATCCTCGATGTTCCACTGCCGGATGGTGCCATCGCCGCTGCCGGAAATAACTTGCGCGCCATTCGGCGGAAGCGCGGCCAGCGACGTGACCGGCCCTTCGTGACCTTTGATTTCCTTGAGCGCCGCGAGTTCCCTTTTGGCCACATCCACATACCAGACACGGATGAGATAATCCGCGCCGCCTGAGGCGATTTGCCGGCCGTCAGCAATCCAAGTCACGGTGTTTACTTCCGTCGCAGTTTGGGTCTGGCAAAGAACCTTGCCTTTGCCGAGGTCCCAAACCCGGATGGTTTTATCCGCCGAACCGGAAACGAGCTTGCCGCTGTCGGGCGAAAAACTCAGTCCATTCACCGCGCGCTTGTGACCTGAAAGTTTCCTGACGGATTTGCCCGTGGCCGGATTCCACAACCTGATGCTGCCGTCGTCGCCGCCAGTCGCCAGCCATTTCCCATCGGGGCTGACTGCCACCGCGAGAACCGCTTGGCGGGCGATTGAGGAAAGATTGAACTTCTGAACGTCCTTCGGACGTCGCCAGAGTTTGACCTCGCGATAGCCGCCGGAGGCAAGCACATTGCCATCAGGATTGAACGCGAGCGAATGCACCAGGTCGCGATGAGCCACGCCAAACTGCTTCTTCTCCCTCTCCCCTTCCGCAGGGGAGAGGGCCGGGGTGAGGGGTTTCTTTTTGTAGGCTGCACTGCGGCCCGCTGCTTCCGATCCGGTTTTGAGCAGTTGCGGGTCGGTCAATCGGGTGACCAGTTGCTTCGAGGGAAGGTGATAAATGAAAATCTGATTGGCGCGCGCGCAAGCGGCGAACTGCCCATCCGAAGTCAACGCCACCGCGTAGATCGGATTCAATCCCTCCGGCAACGGCTGCCAGACGATCGGACCGGTGCCGTGGACCTCGCCCTTCGCGCCTTGATCGATCCAAAGCTTGATGAGTCCCAATTCTTCGGGCGTCAGGTCGGATGCTTCGACTTTGTTGTTTTTGGGCGGCATCATGGGTTTCACCTGGTGCGATGCGATCTTCAACAGCAAGCTGTCGCCGCTACGTTTGGGCACAACGACCTTTCCCGATTCGCCTCCCTTGAGGATGTCTTGCGGCGTTTCGAGAATCAGTTCGGCCTTGGTCGTGGTTTTGTTGTGGCAGGCCAGACAGTTGTTCTTGAGGATCGGCAGAATTTCCTTCTCAAAATCAACGGGCGTCTTCCGAGCGATTTTGGCGATGGGTATCGGCTTCCGTTGAACATCGGCAGGCGGAGTGTCTTCGGAAAGCAGAAGGGATGGACAAAGGAACAGTCCAAGGATCGCGAGGACGGAGAAATGTTTTCCAATTCGTGTCCTGAGCGTAAAGTAGCCGCCGACGTAAGGAGGCGGAAGGAACCTCGCTGTTTTCCAGACAGGACTCCGCCTCCTTACGTCGGCGGCTAAGGCTTTTCTCGACTTTGTCATTGGTCCAGGGAGAATCATTTGGCGGCGGGTGTCGTCGGCGTGGGAGTAATTTTCAAATTGATGGGCGCCGAGTAAACGGTGACGGTCACATCGCGGGGTTCGGCCGTCTTGGCCGTTTCCTTCGCGCGCGTCGCGGCCAGCTCTTTACTCTTTTCGGCGTCTTTGAGTTTGGCGGGCGCTTCGGCCTCGGCCTTCTCAGCAGCGATTTGGGCCTCGGCATCCGCCTTGGCCTTGGCTTGAGCTTCCGTCGCCGCTTTTTCGGCAACAACCTTCGTTTCAAGCGCGGCCTTGGATTTTGATTCAGCTTCTTCGGCGGCTTTTGCGGCGGCCTCTTTCGCAGCGAGCAATTCCGTATCGTCGGGTTTCTGTTCAAGCGCGGCTTTTGCGGCGGCCAGTTTTTCAGCGGCCGTTTTTGCCAGGGCTTCAGCTTCGCCTGAGGCTTTGGCAGGTCCGGCGACTGCTTCGGATGCTGCTTTGGCTTTGGCGGCGGAGTCGGCTGCGGTTTTGATGGCGGCCTGCTTGACTTCCGGCGCCGACTTGATTGCCGCGGTCAGATCAGCGATCAACTTTTCAATTTGCTTGAGGGCCTCCTCCGCGGCTTTGGCGGCTTCGGGATTGTTGCGGTATTTGCCCGGCGTCTGGGTCTGAAGATGGAAACTATGTGTGCCCGGCGGAATTTTGTATTGATTGAGGTCAAGCTCGATGGTCGCGTTGGTGGCTTTACCATTGACTTCAATTTCTTTCAGCTTGTCGAGCGCCGGGATGCCGGCGGCTTTGAGTTTCAGAGTCGCGTTAAAGTCAGCACGACGAATGACCTTGAGCGGAATTGTTAATTTCCCCGCCTCCGACGTTTCCCAGAGCTTGTTCTCGCCCGCTTCGATCGAGATGGGCGCGGCTTCAACTCCGCTCACCGCCAACACAAAATCCCGGGTCAAACGTGATTGAATGGCGTCGATGTTGTAGTCGGTCACCGTCCAGTTCACCGTGGCGCCGCGCGCTTCACGCAACACTTCGGCGTCCCCGGTTTTGGCTTTGCCGACTAGTTTGATCGGGCCAACCCAGCCGGCGGCATTCTCAGTCGCCGTCAACATGAGCATCCCGGAGCTTTTGTCCTTTTCGATCTTCGCTTCGTTAGCAGTGACGCCGGCCTGGAGACCTTCAACTTTGAGTTCAATGTCGCCGTTGAAATTGTCGCGCCGAAACGCCATCACTTTGATCGGCATGGTTTCACCGCGGCGCAACAGGGGGGTCCACAGCAAAGCTTCCTTCGCGTCTTTGTTCGGCGAAGGTGGCGCTTGCGGGACGACCAAAAGACGAAAGTCGGGCGCTTCCTTGCGAATCGAGAGGCGATACACCAGACGCGGGTCAGGTTGAAAACGGTTGAAGAGGTCGCGGACTTCCAGCCGATAGGTGCCGTTTTCCTCAGCCTCGAAACGACCGGAAGGATCGCGCGTCGCTGTTTTGTATTCCGCGCCGCCGATGTTGGAGTCGGTATCGTAAAGCTCTTTTACGTCGGAAACCTGCTCCTCGCCTTTGTCGTTTTTCGAAACGCGCTGGATGAGCGCGAACGGATCGGTCGGCAATCCCAAGCGCTGTGAAAAAACTTCCACCCAGTAAACATCGCCTTTCTTCGCGTCGAACGTGACCCAGTCCCGGTCGCCTTGCGGGTACAACTGACCGACAACTTCGCACGGTGGAGAAATGCTTTGCGCCTGCGCGGGCTGATCGTTTGGCTGTTGTTCGGTCGCGACCGTCGCCGTGGCAAAACTGATCAACACGGGATTCGAAACTCCGTGCGGCGCGCTCAAGCGGTATTCAAAGGCGTCGAGCGTGGCGTCGGACGGCTTCAGCGCGCAACTGAGATGTCGCGGGGCCACCGGGTCACGCGGCAGTTCGATTTCGACTTCGAGTTGCTCCAGCGGTTTTCCGTCAATGGACAAATCCTTGGCCGGAGTGCCACCCGGCAAATTACGCCCGTAAAGGACATACTTGCCTTTCGTGCCGGCCAATCCCGAAGGCGGGAAAATGAAGTCAATATGCGGCGCGGTGCCGACCGCGAGCCGATAAAAATATTCTCCGCCGCCGCGAAAAATGAAGTCGTGAACCTTGAGCACGTACTCGCCGTCGGCTGTCGGCGTAAAATCCAGCAGGCCCCCCTTACGATTGCGTTCGAGTTCCTTGCCGGCGGAGTCATACAAAAGCAGCGCGGGATCCACCCGCGAATCGATTTCCCTGGCGTTGCACTCGATCAGAATTCGCTGACCTTTCCTCGCGGTGAACTTGAAGTAATCGAAAGCGTTCGCTTCGGAATGGCCGTTGACGATTGTACCCAACGGAATTGTCGTGGCGCTGGCAACTGTGGTGTTCGTGGTTGGCGCAATGCTTTCGGGTAAATCGCCGACGACAAATGCACGCGGATTTGAGATTCCAAATCGCCCAACCACGCGCGCTTCATAAACTCCAGGCGGCACGTTGGTGGCGATGCTGACGAGAAATTTGTTTGCTTCCGGCAATGCGTTGGTTTCCCCGACTTTTTGTTTCGCGGTGATGCCGGTGTGCGAAAAATGAAGCTGGTTGGCTTCGTCTAGATCGGCGCCGGTCAGGCTGATTTCAAACTGGCTGCCGACTTTTCCGCCCGGCGGAAAGACCGTGAGCAGGCGGGCCACGGGGAGTTGGGCAAGAAACGGTTGGACTAGGACAGTAAGCCATAGAAATGCGAACAGGCACACCCGTATCGCACGTTGGCGGGAATTGTGCACAGCAACCATCTTCATGCCCATAGCCTGAAACCGACGCGTTCAAAATGAGCATCAAAGGTAAATGCTCGGTGAACATTTTCTTTGCGCATTAGAACAAACGAAATGCAATCGGTGAAGCTTACCTCCTGATCCGCATATTTTTCAAACAATTCCAGAGCCTCCAGTTCTTCCACCATGCCTGGCCGGAAAATCTGGAACAATTCGGACGAGTAGATGATTCGCGCTTTTGCCGCAGCAAAACGATAGCTGCTGCGACGAGCCAGTAAGGTAGCGGTTTCGTCCAGAATAAAATTGCTGGTAATACAGTGTTCTCCTCTGCGCCGCACCTTCTCCCATAAGTCGAGCGCTGCTTGATGATACTGGTCGCCGATCAGGTAACGCCCAAGCAGGGCGCCTGTATCAACGAAAATCATGCCTCATCTCCGTAAAGGTATTTGTCGTGCTTAAGCGATGTATCTCTTGGCACCTTGCCGTTAAAGAAGGTCGTATCGGCAAAAAAAGGATCATCTTTGCGGGGGTCTCTGACTTTTTTAAAAGACTTTGCAGAACGTATATTCTGGTCCGCCAGTTCGATGATTTTGGTTACCAGCTTTTCAACCTTGCGGGCAGTCGTTGGCCGCCACTTCTTCAGCTTTCGTTCGAGTTGTTGTGCAATCGCGGTCATGACTGAAAAACCATAGTTGCAGGGAATACTCGTGTCAATTCAAGCCTGCTTGGCCAACGAAAATGTTTCAGCTTAATGATTGAACAAAAACTCCTTGGTGTTAATCAAGGCCCAGATGATGTCCTCGTAACCTTGCTGTTTGCCCAGCTTCGGATCGGCTTTCGCGTCCTTGTCCTTCGGCTGCTTGCCGAGGTAATTCAGGGCCAGTTGGATTTCCTTTGCCTCCGGCGCGCGCGAATAAACCGTGTAATACAGCTCCCGGATTTTTTTCTCGTCGTCCTGTTGGGCGTCGCCCACCAACAACGCCGCGCAGCCATTGGGATTGGTCAGCTTGTCCTGCACATCCTTGGAGTTCAGCAGGTGCAGGCTTTGCGCGAGGCTGGCGTCCTGCGAGCGCTCACATTCGCACGAGCTTGAAGATTCGGGCCGGCCGAACACCGCCAGAAAATAGGAACTGGAATTGAAACTGTTGTCGGGCAGTTGCACGGCCCGCGTGCCCGCCGGCAAGCCTGCAAATTTGCTGTCCGACTTCGTCACTTCATCAACGGCATCCAACAACACTTCGGCGGTCAATCGCTTGGGATAGTAACGCGAAAAGTATTGTTTATCGACGGCATTGAATTTGTTGGGCAGCGAACTGAGTTGATAAACTTGCGAGCGGCAAATGGTGCGCACGAGATTCTTCAGGTCGAAGCGGCTCTCGATGAAATTCCTGGCCAGCGCGTCGAGCAGTTCGGGATTGGTGGCCGGGTTGGTTTCGCGCATGTCGTCTTCCGGATCCACCAGCCCGCGACTGAAGAAGTGTTTCCAATATCGGTTCACCAGCGCCTTGGCAAAAAACGGATTTTCCTTGCTCGACATCCAATCGGCCAAAGCCTGGCGCGCGTCATCATCCGGTGAGAGTTTCACTGGAGCACTGCCCAAGCCCGCCGGGGGCACGGGTTGCTTGGTTTTTTTGTTCGTGGCCGTGGGCATGGTGCGCTTGGCGTAGATGATTTCCTCGCCCGGCTGGGCGCCGGCTTTCCGATCGACCTGGGAAAAGAAAGCGGCGAAGCTGTAATAATCCTGCTGACTCCATTTTTCGAACGGATGATGGTGACATTGCGCGCATTGGAGTCTCATGCCGAGGAAAAGTTGCGCGGTATCTTCGAGTTGCGCGTTGGGGTCCTTGACCTGGCGATACCAGGCCACTGGCGGGTTCTGGCTGATGTCGCCGGACGCCGCCACGATTTCGCGCGCAAACTGGTCGTAAGGTTTATTGGCCAGCAAACTGTCGCGAATCCAATCGTAAAACGCATACGTGCCGCGCGTGTGCGTTGGCGCGCCGCGCTTGTTGCGCAACAGCGCGCTCCATTTGTTGGCGAAGTAATCCGCGTAATCCGTGCTGTCGAGCAGGGTATCGATCCACTTCTCCCGTTTGGCCGGGTCAGCATCCGCCAGGAATATTTTGGTTTCCTTCACCGTGGGCAATCGGCCTGCGATATCAATGCACGTCCGGCGAAAGAAGGTTGAATCATCGCAAATCTCCGAAGGCGGCATGCCCACCGTTTTCAGTTTCTTGAAGACCAGTTCGTCGATGAAGTTTTTCGCGACGGGCAGATTCTCGACCGGAGCGCCGAGTGGAACAGTGGCGCGGAAGACGGCGACCTTCGCCTGATAGCGGATCATGACCGCCACGTCGCCGGGTTGCTCAAAGACTTTGACCCGGCCGGTGCCATCGGTCTTGGCCAGGTCTTTGTCGTTCGGTTCAAACAGCGCGCTGCGCGTCACGTCCTCCGTCGCGCCATCGGTGTAATGAGCCACGACGACCAGTTGCTGCTCGCCTGCCAACGGCATCGTGCGCTCCTTTGGAAACACTTCGATCCTGGCCACTGTTGGATCAGTGGGTTTGCCATAGGGCATTCCCTGCGCGATCCAGCGCAGCAGCAGTTTGTAATCATCGGAATCGACGTCCAGCCGTTTGCCGCCGCCGTGTGGCAATGTGGCCGTGGCTTTCATCAACAACAGACTGCGATCAGGCGCCGCTGGAAATACTCGGCGACCACGGGCCTCCTTGGTCAAATGTTCGTAATCCTCCGACGGTTCGAAACCGAGCAGCGAAAGTTTGAAGCCGTTCTGACCGCTCGATTTGCCGTGACAACCGCCGGAATTGCAACCGGCCTTGGTGAAAATCGGTACGATCTGGTTCGGGAAATTGATCCGGGGAACATCTTTGAACTGCTCTACGTTGACAGACAGTGTGGCCGTCAAACCGTCCGGACTTTTTGCCGTGATCGTGGTGGTGCCATCGGCAAGCGGCGTCACGCGGCCACTCTTGCTCACTTGAATCACGCCCGCCGGCGAAGTCTCGTAGCTGACGTCGCGGGTGTAATCGCGTAGCCCGCCCGAACTGAATTTTGCCGTAACGAGCAATTGTTGCCGCGCGTCGGCGCCTCGCAAACGAAGCACCTGATTTGTTTCCGCCCCGGCGACCGGTTGTGCGACCAGTTCCAAAGCGGTTACTTCGCCGGGTGACTTCGAGTCGGTCGTCTCCTTGGCCAGCGCAATGGAGCTGGAGGTGCAAACTCCGATCAACACGAGGATCGATGCGGCTCTCCCGATTGCGTTTGTTCGATTCAGCATGATTGCTCTTGAGAAAATGGTTTAGATTAATTCCTTCATCGGCTGATGCCCGTCCACAAGGTACTGCGGGCGACCGGCCAGATCAGGCAGGGTGACCTTGTTCACGTCGATGTCCATGTTGTGGTAGAGCGTCGCAAAGACTTCCTGGAAATGTACCGGGCGATCATGGGCTTCGCCGCCCAGACGGTCGGTCGAACCAATGACTTGTCCGGTCTTCATCCCGCCACAGGCCAGCAACGCGCACGAGACATTGGGCCAGTGGTCGCGTCCGGCATCTTTGTTGATCGTCGGCGTCCGACCGAACTCGCCCCAGACGATCACGGAGACATCCTTGTCCAATCCGCGCTGGTGCAGGTCTTCCACCAGAGCAGTGACGCCCTCGTCGAGCATTGGCAGGCAGGTGCGGGCATTTTGGAAATTGCTGCCGTGATAATCCCAGAATCCGAACGCGCAAGTCACCACGCGCGCGCCGGCCTCCACCAGCCGCCGCGCCATCAAAAACTGCTGATTGTAAAGCGGCGCGGCGTCACCATGCGGTTTCGGATCGCCCTTGCCGTAGCGTTCGATGGTGCGTTTGTCTTCGCCTTTCAAATCCAGCGCCTCGACCATTTTGCTCGAAGTCAACATGCCGAACGCCTGTTGGTTGAACGCGTCGAGGCCAGCCATCAACCCGCTTGAATCGACATCTCGGCGAAAGTTATCGAAACTGTTCAGCAACGTCTTTCGGTCTTCCAACCGGTCCAGCGTGATGCCATTGAGCGTCATGTCGGTTTTCCCGTCGCCTTCCGGGTGAAAAGAATGATGGGCAACGCCGAGGAAGCCGGAAGAAGCCGCGTTGTAGGGGTGATGTTGCATCTTCGGCTCCAAACCAATGTACGCCGGCACCGCCGGGTCATTCGCGCCCTGTAGTTTCGAGACCACCGAACCAAACGACGGCCAGCCGCCGGGCGGTTGGTTGCGGGAAATGTGCCCGGTCATGCAATGAAAATCCGTGTGCTCATCGATCATGCCGACGATGGAGCGGATGGGCACGAGCTTGTCCATCATCGCCGCCATGCGCGGCAGGTGCTCGCAAATCTGGATGCCGGGAACGTTCGTCTTGATCGGTTTGAATTCGCCGCGAATTTCCGATGGCGCATCCAGCTTGAGATCGAACATGTCCTGATGCGGTGGACCGCCCGGCAGATAAATCATGATGACTGCCTTGTGCGATTTGCGGACGCCCGACTGCGCCTCCGCCTGGAGCAACTGCGGCAGCGCCAGCCCGCCCAATCCCAACGCGCCGACCTTCAGGAAATTCCGCCGGGAAATCCCGTCGCAGAAGCGGTGCTGTTGGCCGTAGATCGTCAGCATGAGGAAAATTTCAAATGACGAATGCCGAATGTAGAATAAATTTGGTTCGTCATTTCGGCGTTCATTTCAAATTGCAAATTCGACATTCGGAATTTGCTAAATCAGTTCTGGCATCGGCTGGCAGCCGCTCTCGACCAGATATTGCGGACGGCCTGAGAGATCCGGGATGGTAACTTTGCTGACATCGATGCCGAGGTTGTGATACAGCGTGGCGAAGACATCGCCGAATTGCACGGGCCGCTCCGTGGCTTCGCCGCCCAATCGGTCCGTCGCGCCGATGACCTGTCCCGTCTTCATGCCGCCTCCCGCCAGCACTGCGCACGAAACTCTGGGCCAGTGATCGCGCCCGGCGTCTTTATTGATCGTCGGCGTGCGACCGAACTCGCCCCAGACAACCACCGAAACATCCTTGTCCAATCCACGCTGGTGCAAATCTTCGACCAGCGCGCTGAGTCCTTGATCGAACAGCGGCAGGTCCTGTCGCAACGCGCCAAAGTTGTCGCCGTGATGGTCCCAGCGGCTGAACGCCAGTGTCACGCAGCGCGCTCCCGCTTCGACGAGCCGGCGTGCGATGAGAAAATGCTCCATCAATTTTGGTCCGCCATCGTCGCGGTTCTTCGGATCGCCTTTGCCGTAAAGTTGCACGACCTTCTTGTCTTCCTTTTGCAGATCGAGCGCTTCGAGAAGTTTGCTGGAGGTCAACAGCCCGAACGCCTGTTCGTTGAAAGCATCGAGTCCTTCCATCAAGCCGCTGGCATCGACATCGCGGCGAAAACCATCAAAGCGGGCCAGCAAGTTCTTGCGGTCCGCGAGGCGGTCGAGCGTGACTCCGTTGAGGACCATGTCGGCTTTGCCCGCGCCTTCGGGCTTGAAGGGCGCATGAGCGATGCCGAGAAAACCGGGTTTGCCGGGATCGGCCCATTCCATGTGACCCATCTTCGGCGCGAGACCAATGAACGCCGGCACCGCCTTGTCAACCGGCCCTTGAAGTTTGGATACGACCGACCCGAGCGACGGCCAGCCGCCCGGAGGTTGGGGCGAGGTGAGGTGGCCCGTCATGCATTGGAACGCATCATGATTGTCCCGCGCGCCGACAATCGACCGTATGACCGTCAGCTTGTCCATGATGCCGGCGATGCGCGGCATGTGCTCGCAAATCTGGATGCCAGGGACTTTGGTCTTGATCGGCTTGAACTCGCCGCGAATTTCCGACGGCGCGTCCTGCTTGAGATCGAACATGTCCTGGTGCGACGGCCCGCCCGGCAGGAAGATCATAATGACGGCCTTGTGCGATTTGCGGATGCCGGATTGCGCCTCGGCGCGCAGCAATTGCGGCAACGTCAAACCGCCCAGCCCCAGCGCGCCGATCTTCAGAAAATTCCTGCGCGAAATGCCGTCGCAAAACCGCGATTTATTACCGTAGATCGTCAACATAACGCTGCTTCAAATCTCCCCGCCAAGGGTTCAAATCTCATAGACGGGTGCACTGTAAAGAGTGTTCCTTTCCGGGCGTTTCTTGTCAAGCGTGGAGACAAAGGAGGATTGAGCCTGTCAAACTGTTGTTTACAGATTAGAGAGGCAGTTATAGGGTGCGAAGTGTGAAGAGAATCAGGCCGCGCCGTGCGGTCGAATAATAAACGTTGGGGCGCATATGAAGTCCATCGCATTACTTTCGAGCCTGTTCATGTTGGTCGGTTTGGCATGGGGGCAAGTCTATTTCTCGAACAACGTTACCAGAGCGGAAGCCGTCCGAGTCGCATCGCATCTCAAGATTGGTATGTGGGAGGAAGATGCCGCGAAGTTACTTGCGACGAACGGACTGAAGCACGCAATCGGTGTTGGCGCGAAAACGGGATGGAATCGCGATTACGGTCTGTCGGACGGCTGCAGTCTTGTGCTGGACTACAGAGCACGCGACCTTAGACCGAATGGCTGGGGTGGGAACGGCGCTCTCCAGAAAGCATTCATACGAAGCAATGGGGTGACGATTGTTTCCATCACCCTTACGAATGCGCCCTAACGAGAGCGTTGAAGCGCCGCACCGCTCGCCACGTAGGACGCGACTATTACAGTTGCTGGGCGTTTACGGCGGCGGTCTTGTTGTTAGATAACTATGCACCAGCTTCCATTTGGAGCCTCCATCTCAGATACTGTGCTTGCAGAACTCAAAAGAGCTGCGGTGCATGGTCGTGACCAAACACCGGAAATGCTTCCAGAGATACGATTGGTTGAGGTCTGTGGGGATGCGATGGCTGGTTTGAGGCCGACATCGGAGGGACGGTTAAGCTTTCGTACCGAGCCAGTGAATCGCCTGGCTGCATATTCCGCACGTCCTGCGGCCACGAAATGGGAGTGGGCTATTCTTCTGTTCGAGCGCAAATATGCGCACAGCGTATTTGTCATCGGAGAATTCGAGTTCGAGATCGGCGAGGAAGCACAAACCGCTCTCAAGGGCAAGGTGCTCGACTTGGTTGACAACAAGATCATCGCGATTCTATCCACATGACATCATCTAAAAAGAGCGCCCCAGCGCCGCCCCGCTGGGCAGTCGGAGGGTTAGCTGTGGTTCGTGGGCGACGCTTGCAGCCGGAGCGGGTTCCCAGCGGCAGTCGCTTCGTTTGAGAATCCCAACGGGATTCCAGCACTCAGCCCAAGGTTGCGAGGAACGAGCTACCTTGGGTCCACATCCAAAGAATAATCCAACCCCAACGGGGGTTGCATCACTCGCGTCCGGTGACGGATGAAACCCCGTTGGGGTTTTCCTTTTCTGCGGTCAACCCAGGGTAGCTCGTTCCTCGCAACCCTGGGCTGAAGGACGAAATCCCTTTGGGATTTTCTCCGCGCCTTAACGTCTTGGCGCGGATTCCCCAAACCTTTCGCACATCTTAGGGCACCCTTCGCACGGCAACCGGCGCGGGCCAGGGCTTATGCCAGAGTTTCTGCGTTGACCCGGCTGGGACTTGCGGCCAAATTGGGAGCCAGTGATTCGAAAACAGAAAACCAAGCCTTGTCCCCGGGAGCAGGCCCAACGCCGGGTAGGCAAAAAATCTTCTGCTCAATCTAAAGGTTAGCCGGCATCGCGCCGTTTGTATGGCTCAAGTTTGCGGAGATTCATCATTCGATTTCTTGTGGAATCGCCAGCACGACGTTGCTCTCGGAGTGCTGCGAAAGGCGGCAGATTCGTGGACGATCGATGGCGTTGCCGCGGTTTCCTTGGATGCCGTTATCGCGGCGTTATTGCGTATCTACCTGTCCGAGTGGCCCGATTTTGGCGGAATAATTCAGGAGACGCGAGACCTTGAGTCGTGGCTTCAGCTAGTGACAACCGCGCACCAAGAGATGCTGACTCTTCGTCCGAGCGCCGACCCCGCAGTCCTTGGTCGCCTTGATGCCGAGTTGTCGTTTGCCGCCAAGCAGTGGGCTCTCGGAGACCCCGAATCGCCTCCGACGGCACATACCATCAATGCTATCGAGCATATTCTGTTTTCCAGCAAGTTGACTCGCCGCCCTCCAAGTCCCAAGATGCCGACGAGCCTGTTGCACCATGAATCACCATCGTCCGTCGGCTAACCAGAGCGCTCGCTGCAAATGAAGGCATCGCATTTGAACAGATTATCGCGGAGAATCATCAAGTGCGTTCTCGCCGCAGCCATTTCTATCCTCTTGTCGGGTTGTATGACGGCTAGCCAACAGTCCGACTGGCAATGGAAACAGTACAACCCGGAATACCGGGATCCGTTTCCTAAGAATCCAAATCCGTTTGGGCCGGGGATATTCTAACTGGCATCGAACTCAATATGCACTTGCTACGCCCAATCCTCCTTGCGTCAATTGTCGGACTTTGCGCAACGAGCTGTCTGCACGTGACGCCACTTGTGACCAGCGATACCGACAGGACTGGCTGGGTGAAGGTGACAACTGTTGCAGCAGTTGGGGTCGCCAAGATGAAGCGGGTTATGAATCAAGAGGGCATCCCTGCTTGGTTTGACGCCAGCGGTTACCCGTATTATCCGGTTACAGTTCCACCAGAGTACCGAGACCGGGCCGCACAGATTCTTACAAAGAAAGGATATCGTGTTGTTTTTGAATGAGCCGGCTAACAAGAGCGATCCAGCGCCTACGAGGGTTGTCAAGAGTCGAGAACGCTGAGCGACGCGGGCAGCACGCCGGAAGCGTTTACCAAATCTCTCGATTTGTGACGTCATTGCCAGATGTGACCAAACACCAACTTCAATCATGCGCATCTTGATCGCGACGGTGACAGCGGGCGCCGGGCATTTGCAGGCGGCGGCCGCGTTGGAGGAAGCGTGGCGCGCGTTGCGCCCGCACGACACTTTGGAGCGCGGTGATCTGCTCGAATTCGTTTCGCGGCTGCATCGACAAAGCGCGTCGAACAATTCTCCTTCTCCTGGGGGAGAAGGTCGGGATGAGGGCGGACGTTTCCTCAACTTGATGGGGTTGTCCTTACTTCTGTTTGGGCGGTTCTTCGCGCAGTGAGTATGCGGTTTCCTTTTCGCGGGGCGCAGGAGAGACGAACTTCACGCCGCGCGCGGCGGCTTCGCGCTCGCGCTCGCGGACGTAATCGAAAAGGCGCTTCAAGTCGTAACCGGTCTCGCGCGCGAGGTCGTCGCGCGTCTGGCGGATTTCAGTCAGGATTGTATTTGTTTTCATGGCTCAAGATTCCAGCAAATCGAACGGGGTGCAAATCGCGGGACAGGGCCAGCCCGCCCGCGCGCAGATGCGTTCGATCTGCCGGCTGATGACAATGTTATGAATGTGCGTGCAATTCCAAGTCAGCAAAATATCCATCCGATGCACGGCGGCCACCGCGATGTGCGCGGCGTCCACTGCGGCTTTGGCGGGAATCAAGCCCGTGCTGAGAATCTCGGCGGCAAGTTCGCGGACGTCTTCCGTCGCCGCCAGGCGCGGCAAATCCTGAAGCGCCGCAGCGCGGGCCACCGACATTTCCGCATCTCCGCGTCCCGCTTCAATGTCCACAAATTCGGAAACAAAAAGTTCGTAATCGCTCCGCTGCTGTTCCCACCACTTCCGCGTTGCGGCCTGCTGGCCGTGCATGATGGCGTCCCGGTTCTCCCGCGCGACGAGGTAGCTGGGAATGGTGGTTTCGAGATAGAGCCGGGGTTTCATTCGCGAGCCTGACGATTAGATGACGGCCGTGTTGGTGACGAAGTCCGCCATCGGATTGAACGCGCCATCGCTGCCAATGTGGCCGTTGTTGACCTGCGCCCGCGCGTTCGCCGTGTGAAAGAGAATGGCAGTAGCGAAAGTGCAGCCGCATTGAAAAGTATTTCGCATAGGTTTCCTTTCAGATGTGGGGTTCTGATTGATTGCTTTCATACTCCTTTGGCTGATTCCCGCAAGCTGGAAATAGTTGGCGCATGTTCTGAAGTTTTCACGCCAAGAAATCCAAAGAATAAATTTCCTGTTCACGCGCTCGACGCTCGGCTAAACAACTGGCGTTCATATAAATCCAACCATGCGCATCTTGATCGCGACGGTGACAGCGGGCGCCGGGCACTTGCAGGCGGCGGCCGCGTTGGAGGAAGCGTGGCGCGCATTGCGTCCGCACGACACTTTGGAGCGGGTCGATCTGCTCGAATTCGTGTCGCGCCTGCATCGCAAGGTTTATGTGCAGGGCTACGTGAAGTTGGTCGAGCACGCGCCGGAACTTTGGTCGCTGGTTTTCAAAAAGACCGACAACCCGGCGTTGGTCCGCAAGGTTTCTCGCATCCGCCGCACCTTTGCCCGGCACAGCAACAAAAAATTCGTCCGTTACATCCGACACTTTCAACCCGATGTCGTGCTTTGCACTCATTACCTGCCGTTGGAGATTCTGGGCTATTTGCAGACCCGAAAACGCGGTCCTGATCCGTTGACGGTCTCCGTCGTCACCGATTTTGAGGCGCACGCGCTCTGGATGGAACAGGCGGTGGACCTTTATTGCGTGGCGGCGGAAGAAACCAAGGCCCGGCTCGTAGCGCGCGGCGCAAGTCCGGGCAACGTGGTGGTGACGGGCATTCCCATCGCGGCGAAATTTTCAAACCGTCCCAACGCGCGCACCGTCCGAAAAAATCTCGGGCTGCGCGATGACCTTCCCATTCTGCTCGTGCTCGGCGGCGGTTTCGGCATGGGGCCGGTAGCGGAGATTCTTGCCGAGCTTAACAAAGTGGAACGTCCGTTCCAGGTCCTTGTGGTGGCAGGTAAAAACAAGAAATTGCAACACGAGCTGGCTTGTCAGGAACATCGACATCCAACCAAAGTGCTCGGTTTCGTCACGAACATGCATGAGCTTATGGCGGTGGCAGACCTCATCATCACAAAGCCCGGCGGGCTGACGACTTCCGAAGCGTTGGCGCTGGGAAAACCGTTGTTCATTCTGAATCCGATCCCCGGTCAGGAAGCCGCGAACAGCGACTTCCTGCTCGAACGCGGTGCAGCGGCCAAAGTGAACCGGGTGGAGGACCTGCCGTTTCGATTGGAGCAACTGATCGGTTCAAAGAAACTGATGGAGATGGCGCGCGCGGCCAAAGCGCTGGGCCGACCGCACGCCGCCGAAGATGTCTGTCGCGAAGTTGCCCGGCGATTGAAAACGCAGGCGTGATCGGGCACAGTCAGTTCGATGTCTCGCTGTGAATGCGCTCGAAACCAGTCTCACCAAGTTGACCCGCGCGCTGATCCGCGTGGCGCTCGGTTTTTATTTCAGTCGCATCGAGCGTTTTCACGCGGAGCGTGCTCCCGCGATTGGGCCAGTCATGTTCACCGCCAACCATCCGAATTCGTTGACCGACGCCTTTGTGATCGGCACGTCCGTTCCGCGCAAAGTTCATTTCGTCGCCACCGCGCAACTGTTCCGGTTCAAACCGCTGGCGTGGTTTTTGAAACAATGCGGTGTGATTCCGATCAACCGCGTCAAGGACGACCCGCGAGCGATGCGGACGGTTTTCGACACTTTCGAGGCGTGCTTCCGCGTGCTCGAACGCGACGGCGCCATTGTCATTTTTCCCGAAGGCATCACTCACGACGATCCGCAACTCAAGACCGTCAAGAGCGGCGCCGCGCGGATGGTGCTGGAACTGGAGCATCGGCATGGCGGCAGACTGGGTCTGCAAATTGTGCCGGTGGGATTAACGTTTTCCGCCAAGGAGATTTATCGCAGTAAAGTGCTCGTGAATTATGGCGAGCCGATTCGCATCGCGGAATTCGTTGGCGGTTACGAGGAGCGACGGAAGGAATCCATCAATGAACTTACGGCGGAGATCGAACAGCGCATTCAGTCGCTCATGCTCCATTTACCAAAACTGGAGCAGGCCCGCGTCATCGAGGCCGTCAAGCGGCTCTACCTCGACCGGCTTCGGCTGGGAAATCTGATTGTCAAGGAGCCGATTTCGCCGCGCGCCGAGGAGTTGCTGTTGACCCAGGCGATTGCCGATGCGGTTGAATACACTCAGCGCACACAGCCGGAACGTCTGACGGCTTTTATTCAAAAGCTTGATCGCTACGAAGGGTGGCTCAAGCGGTTGAAACTCTCCGATGAAGCGATAGAACTTTTTGCGGATCGGAAGAATTTGATCGGGCATGAATTTGCCTGGGCATTGATGGCGGTGTTGGGAGCACCCGTGGCGCTGTATGGCTGGGCGCATCGGCTGTTGCCGGCGGCGGTGGTGCGCTGGGCCGTGAACCATTTCATCAAACGTGAGCACCGCAAGTCCCCGGCTTCGACAACCGCAATCATCTCAGGCATCGTCAGCTTTGGCGTCATTTACAGTTTTTACGTTTGGCTCATTCACCGCTGGCTTGGCTGGCCGGTGAGTTTGTGGTTCGCGTTATCGCTGCCGGTGACGGGATTGATCGCGCACTATTATTTGCGCGAACTGCGCCGGCTCGCCGCCGGTTTGCGGATCACGATGATTTTTTTCAGACTTCCGATTGTCACGCGACGGCTGTTGGGAATGCGCTCGGCGTTGATTGCGGAGATTGAATCGTTGCGGACTGAGTACCGCCTGACGTTGCAGCCAACGTCAGGCTCGTGAAACGTAATACAAGGGCAAAGATTTGCCGATGCCCCCTCACCCCATCCCTCTCCCCATCGAATGGGGAGAGGGTGGCCTTTAGGCCGGGTGAGGGGAATTCCCTTCCGAGATTCTTTTTGAGGATTGTTGGAATCCAACCGTAGAACCAGCCGGTCGCAAACTCACCTTTGCGTCTGCGCTTTTTTTGTTTATCAATCCTTCGTGCAAACGCGCTTCCTCCTCGGCCCGGCTGGCAGCGGCAAGACGTTCCGTTGTCTTGCTGAGATTCGCGCGGCGTTGCGAGCATCGCAGGAAGGCGACCCGCTGATTTTTCTCGCGCCCAAACAGGCCACGTTTCAATTGGAGCGGCAGTTGTTGGCCGACCCGTCGCTGCCCGGCTACACGCGGCTGAGCATTTTGTCGTTTGAACGACTGGCCGATTTTGTTCTCGAACAACTGCATCGACCCCCGCCCAGCCTTTTGACCGACGAGGGGCGATTGATGGTGCTCCGCGCTCTGTTGTCACAAAAGCGGAGCGAACTGAAACTGTTCCGTGCCTCGGCGCGCTTGCCGGGCTTTGCGCAACAGCTCAATCGACTCCTGCGCGAGTTGCAACGGTATCATCTGACGGCGGATCGTCTGGAGAAACTCGCTCAACAAGTCGGCAGCCACGAATCGCTCCGAGACAAACTGCATGATCTGGCGTTGTTGCTGCGAGCGTATCTCGACTGGCTGAAAGCGCACGGTTTGCAGGATGGCGATTGCTTGCTGGACGTTGCGACCGAGGCGCTGGCGTCCGACAAATCTCCACTCCGCATTCAGAACCTGTGGCTGGATGGATTCGCCGAGATGACCCCGCAGGAACTGGATTTGCTCGCCGGCGTTTTGCCGCGTTGTGAGCGGGCGACGCTGGCTTTCTGTCTGGAAAACGAATCGACTCAGAGCGTCTCGTGGCTTTCGCCTTGGTCGGTCGTAAGCCAGACGTTTAGCAATTGCTTTGCGGAATTGAAGGCCATTCCGAACTGCGACGTGACGGTTGAAGTTCTGGACCGACAACCTGCCCAAAGCCGCTTCGCAGCCAGTCCGGTATTGCAACACTTAGAAAAATGTTGGGCGAAGCCTGAACCCTTTCCAGGAGGAACGACTTCCACGTCGTCCCTGACCGCCTCAGCAGATAAAGAACAAATTGGCGACGCAGTGGAACGCGTCCCTCCCCCACCGGAGGACGCGCTCCGCATGGTCGCGTGCGCGAATCCCGAAGCCGAGGCCACGTTCGCCGCGCGCGAGATTTTGCGGCACGTCCGTGACCGCAACGGGCGATTCCGCGATTGCGCCGTCCTGCTGCGTTCGCTGAAAGGCTACGACGATTTGCTGCGGCGCGTGTTCACCCGCTACGAGATTCCTTTCTTCCTCGACCGACGTGAACCGGTGGCGCATCACCCGCTCGCCGAGCTGACACGCTTTGCGTTGCGCACCGTTGCGTTCGACTGGAAACAGGAGGATTGGTTTGGCGCGTTGAAGACCGGCCTGGTGCATGACGACGAGGAAGCCATCGACCGGCTGGAGAACGAGGCGCTGGCTTATGGCTGGAAGGGCGAGGTCTGGTTGCAACCGTTGGTCGTTCCCAAAGAGTCAAAGCCGGCCGGAGACCGGGAACGATTGAGGGAAAAAATAGTTCCACCGTTGGAACAACTGGCTAAGCGAACCGGCACTCCGTTGGCCGGCGCGGAACTCGCCGTGGTGTTACGTGAGTTTTGGCGGCAGCTTGGAATCGAGCAACGCTTGGAAGCGTGGGCCGCTGCCGCCGATCCGGCCTCCGACCTCCGGCTTCCGACTTCCGTGCATGCGACGGTCTGGGATCAGCTGCAAGCATGGCTGGAAAATCTAGAGCGCGCATTTCCAACCGAGGCGCTGCCGTTGCGCGATTGGCTGCCGATTTTGGAAGCCGGGCTGGCGAATCTCACCGTGGGCATCATTCCACCGTCGCTGGACCAGGTGTTGATCGGCACCGTGGACCGCTCGCGCAATCCCGATTTGCAATTCGTGCTGTTGCTGGGCATGAACGAGTCGGTTTTCCCCGCCGTGCCGGCACCGGACAACCTCCTCACCGACTCCGAACGCGAAATCCTGGCGCAGCATCAGGCGACTCTCGGACTCAGCCAGCGGATGCAACTCGGCCATGAGCGCTATTACGGCTACATCGCCTGCACCCGTGCGCGCCAGCGTCTCCTGCTCACATTTTCCGAGCGCGATGCGAATGACAAACCACTCAACCCGTCGCCGTTCATCGGGCATCTGCAACGGCTCTTCTCAAAACTGGAGATCGAAGCCGATGCTGCGGTTCGAGATTGGACGGCAAGCGAGCATGTCAGTGAATTGATCGCGCCGCTGGTAAGATTTCAAATTTCGAATTCAGAATTTCAAATTGCGGATTCGATTCCGGCGCTCGCTCCTATCGCGGAGCGGTTGCGACATTTACGGGTCGTTGACAAGAGTGAGTCGTTGTCGCCGGAACTTGCGGAGAGGCTTTATGGGCCGGTGTTGCGCACCTCGGTGAGCCGGCTCGAACAGTTCGCCGCCTGCCCGTTCAAGTTTTTTGTCAATTCGGGAATGCGGGCCGAGGAGCGCAAGTTGTTCGAGGTGGACGCGCGCGAACGCGGGAGTTTCCAGCATGAAGTCCTCGCCCGCTTTCATGAGGCGGTGCGCGCTCAGAACAGGGAATGGCGTGACCTCTCGCCACAGGAATCCAGCGATCTAATCGGAAGAATCGCCGAAGAACTTGCCGCCGACTTTCGCGACGGTTTGTTTAAAGTGGATGACAAGAGTCTGTTCACGGCCCAGGCTCTCACCGTTGCGTTGCAAAAGTTCATCAGCACCATCATCGCATGGATGCAGCACTACGAGTTTAATCCGCGCGCGGTGGAACTGGCGTTTGGCGAGAGCGGCGCGCCGTTGCCGGCCTGGGAAATCGATTTGGGCGACGGACATCGCATGGCGTTTCGGGGAAAGATCGATCGCGTGGATTTGGCCGTGAATCGTGAGCGCGACGAAGCGTTGTGCGTGGTGATGGATTACAAATCCGGCGCGAAGAAAATCGATCCGGTGTTGTTGGCAAACGGCATCCAAATCCAATTGCCGGCTTATCTGGCTGCGCTGCGTCAACTGGCTGATCCGCGACCGGTCTTCGGCGTCGCGCGTTTGATTCCGGCGGGCGTGTTCTATGTGAATCTGCGAGGACAGTATGAGCGCGGCCAGTCGCGGCGCGAAGTGTTGGAAGCTGCGGACGCGGCCCGTCAGCGCGCCTACCGACACGCGGGCCGATTCAGTCTGGATGCGCTGCCGCTGCTCGACCGCGGTTACCGCGAGAAACCCAGCGGCCAGTTCAATTTCAAACTGAAGAAGGACAACCAATCGAGCAAACAGATCAAAGATTTGCTCGAAGCTGGCGAATTCTCCGCGTTGCTAGACGGAGTGGAAGAACAACTCCGCGCAATGGGCCAGAAGATTTTCGAGGGCGTCGCCGAAGTGAAACCGTACCGTAAGGGCAGCGAAACCGCGTGCGATCAGTGCGACTATCGCGCCATCTGCCGCATCGATCCGTGGACGGACGAGTTCCGCACGTTGAGGCTGTCGGAAATGTGAGCGCGGCCATTGATTCCCTCCTTGCAAGCGAACCGGGTTTTGATTCCATCACCCGCATGCAGAAAGCTCCACTTCACCAGATCGTGCAATTTTGCGACCGACTGCTTCGCACCGACAAGGTCCACGACTACGAAGGCGCGGTGAACGGGTTGCAGGTGGAGAATCGCGGACGCGTGACGCGGATTGCGGCGACGGTCGATGCCAGTCTGGCGACGATCAAGCTCGCCATCGTCGCGCGAGCGGACTTGTTGATTGTTCATCATGGACTTTTTTGGAGCGTGACGCATCCATGGACGGGCAAGCGTTACGAAATGCTGCGTCTGCTCCTGAAAAATGATCTCGCGGTTTATAGTTCGCATCTTCCCCTCGACATGCATCCCAAGCTCGGCAACAACGCGCAACTGTGCGCCGCACTCGGGTTCAAGAAGCTGCGTCCGTTCTTTTTCTCGAAAGAACAATTCCTGGGATTTCAAACCGAAACCAGGATTTCGCGGGCGAATTTGCAACGACGATTGCGGCGGGCCGTTGGCGGTGAGGTCAAACTGTTGCCGGGCGGGCCGGAAATCTGCCGGTGCATTGGTATCGTGACTGGCGGTGCTGGTGGTGATTTGAAACTGGCTGCCGACGAAGGCGTGGACACGTTCGTCAGCGGCGAAGGGCCGCACTGGACTTATGCCGTGGCGGAGGAGTTGGGAATTAACGTCCTCTACGGTGGCCATTACGCTACGGAGACTTTCGGCGTCAAAGCGCTCGCGGCGCACCTTTCAAAAAAGTTCCGCGTGCCGTGGACGTTCCTCGATCATCCGACGGGTCTTTGATTGGAGCACGGCTGAGTCTTCGGGTTCAGCCACGCTCCGCGAGAGTTATTTTCCCTTCTTGCCTTTCTGCGTCAATCCAACCAGCAGACGCTTGCCGTCGTTGGCAACCATGCCGAGGAACCGGAAGAAGCGTCGGCTATTGTTCATTTCCGGCCACGTGGTGAGACATTCATTTCCAATCCGCTCGGCCTCGGCTGTCCGACCGAGCGCGCGCAGGCACTCGGCTTTCAAAGCGTGCGCTTGTCGTACGCGAAGGTCGGAGAGTTGTGTGGCGTCGAGAAAGACCATCGCTTCGGCGTATTGCTTTTTAGCGATAAGTTCACCGGCGTGAGAAATCAATCGTCCGACGGCCAACGCCTCCTGTTTGAAATACTTCGCATCAAAATGTTTTCGTTCTTCGGGGGTCATCTCGGTGTGGCGTTCCTCCTGGAAGACGCAGTAGATGTCGGAGAATGTGTCCAGTTCCTTCGCCAGTTTGGCGGCCACCTTTTCCAAGGCCGCCTCGGCGGCGACCGGATCGGTCTGGCTGGCGGCGAGCAACGCGCGCGCGGATTCTTTTCGTTCGTCGAGGGTGAGTTGGAAGAAGCGGGTCCAGAAGGGGAGGTTTCGCATACGTTTGGTGCGGCCCTTGCCGCGGATAGGGTAGAGGAGGATGGGAAGTTTGACGCATCGCCCAGCGAGCGCGCCGACCTGGTTGACCCAGCGGTCGTCGAACCAATACGGAAAATGGCCGGGGAAGATTTGTTGGAGCGTTTCGAGCCAGCCCCAGCCGAAAATCGGATACGTGGCGGTGTCGGCGGTCATTGGATCGTGCGGGAAGGCAAGCAACACCCCGTCGGAATATTCGGAAAACTTTTGCCGCGTGATTTCATCCCAACCCGGCGTGTCGAACCTTGCGTCATCGACGGAAACCATGAAAATCTCAGCGGTGCGACCGGACTTTCGCCAGAGAACTTCGTGCATGCCGCCAATATCGCCGGTCTGCTGGCCGTAGTGCCAGTGAACAGCGAAGCCGGGGTCGGGAAATTGCCCGGCCTCGATGACCTGACGGGTTACGGTGTCATCTTCGTCAACGTAAAGCCAGAAGGAAACTTTATCTTTGCGCGCGGTGTTTTTTTGGAGCGATTGAAACACTTCGACGAGATATTGGGGCCGCGCCCGCGTGCCGATGAGCAGGGCGATTTCGCCACGGTTGATTTGGGGCGGGACGGGGTTCATGCGGCGGAGGCAACGCCTTAATCACCGAGCAGTTTGCGTTTGAGGCGGATGCTGGCCATGTCCTGGACGTTCTTGCGTTGCTGGATGCCGAAGGTGCGCTCGACCAATTGGAGGTAGCGCGGGTTGTTGAAGTAAGTCTGCCAGGCGTAGTCGCGGAACTGAACGACTTGGGCGGACGTAAGGTTCTTGGTTGGCAAGGGTTCACTGTCGTAAGAGAGAAACGCATAACCGCTGTAAGAGGAGGGGAGCTTCCAACCATTGGCCTTGGCAGTGTAGTAGAGCGGGCTGCCGGGCAATGCCTGACACGGATACATGTTTGCCATCTCGGTGTTCAGTTCGAGCGAGAGGTTGAGCGTTTCCTGCATAGTGTCGAGCGTGTCCTCGGGCAGGCCGAAGATGTAGTTGGAGATGACGTAAATGCCGGAATTGCGCACGGTCTTGATGACTTCGCGGATGTCCACGTCCTCGAAACTACCTTTGGAAACTTCGCGGCGGATGGTCCGGTTGGCGGCTTCGACGCCGAGCGCGAGCCACTTGATGCCAGCCTTGTGAAATTGTTCCAGATACTGCGGGCGCACGGTATCCACGCGCGAATAAGTCCACAACCTAAAACCATAGTCGCGTTCGGCCAGACCGTTCACGAGTGGCTCGAAATAGTTTTTGTTCAAAAAGAACATTTCGTCCGAGACGCGGATGGTTTGCACACCCATACCCGCAAGGTTCTCAAACTCCTTTAACATGAACGTCGGCGACCAGAAGCGCATATTGGGCGAATTGGCCGACGCGATCCCGTCCGAGTTGTTCACGCGGTTGACGATGTTGATCATGCAGAAGTCGCACTTGAACTTGCAGCCCAGCGACGTGTAGATGGCGGCAAACGGCGTGCGCAGGTCGTGATTGAATTCCGCGTGCCAGAAGTGGGCGCGGTAAAGGTCGAGCGCGGTTTTTTTGCGGGGCAGCAAATCCCACGCGTAGCCGGGCAGGTCCGCGTCCATGCGGTCGTTGGGCACGACGCGCTCGGGCGGGTTCAACACCGGCACGCCATTTTGCTTGTGCCCGATGCCCTTGACCTGATCGAGCTTGGACTGCAAATCCGTCCGCAACAAATTCTGCAGGGCGTACACTCCCTCGTTGAGCAAAACAAAATCCACTTCGGGCAACGACAGGACTTCCAGGGGCAGTGCGCTGGTGTGCGAGCCGACGAAACAAGTGCGGGTTTCGGGATACGCCGCCTTGAGTTGCTGCGCCAGCGAGGATGTGCCAATCATGCTCGTCGTGCCGGAATTGGGATTCTGCCCATACATCACGAAACACACGAGGCGGGCCCGGGCTTCGCCGATGCGAGTCACGGCTTGAGCTTCGGGAAGCCGTTCCGCACCGCAATCGAGGATATCCACACCGAAACCGTTGGTGCGGCAGGCTTGTGCCAGCAGCAGCGCCCACGTCGGCGGCTCGATGGCCGAGAAGTCCTTGCTTAGTTCCTGGTAGGCTTGTGCGGCGGAGTCGGGGCTGACGAAGAGGACATCAAGTTGGCGGTTCATAACGAGAGGACGGGTTAGAGGCCGTTGAGCAAATGACACAGTGCTTGGATGCGATCCGTTTCCAGTTCGGGATAGTTGCCGATATATGCGCCGAAGAAATGGACATGGTCCACCTGCGGATAGTTTTTGTATTCGTCGCGCATGAGCCGTCGCAGGAACGGTTGACGAAGCTGGTTGCCGCCGCCGGACGTACCGCGTCGGAATTCGATCTTATGTTCGCGCAAAGTCTTTTCAATGCGCTGCCATAGTGCCTGATCTGGCTCGCACAGAACGAGCGTGAAGGCATAATTGCAACTCCCTTCGCGGTCGAAGTCGGTGAAGTAACGCTGTGGATCGAGGTGGTCGAGGAAGCAATTCAGGTTGCGGGTGCGTAGAATGTTGCGGGCGTCGAGGCGTTTCAGTTGAGAGCGGCCGAGGACGGCGTTGATCTCCGTGCTGCGGACGTTGTAGGCGGGGAAGGCGAAGATGAAATCGGGATTCAAGTCCGAATGCTTTTCCCGGTAGCTTTGCTTGAGACGCTCCGAGGTCGATTCGCGGACCATCCCGTGGGAGCGTAGCATGCGCAGAGTTTCGTAAAGCTTCGGATCGTTGGTCGAAATCATCCCGCCCTCGATGGTGCTCATGTGGTGCGCGTAGTAAAAGGAAAAATCAGACATCAATCCGAACGTGCCCAACTTGCGGCCGCCGAATGTAGCGCCATGCGATTCGCACACGTCCTCGATGAGCGGAATGTTCCGCGCCTTCAATTCGTCCATGAGCCGCTGGGTCAGCGCATTGTAACCGAGCACATGCGTGATGAACACGGCGCGCGTCTGCGGCGTGAGTTTGGCCAGCACCGCGTCGTTGTCCATGCCCAGGGTGCGGGGATTGATGTCAACGAAGACGGGTTTGAAGCCGCATTGAATAACCGAAGCGATGTCTGATACCCAGGTTAGCGTCGGCACAATCACTTCACCCGTGCCAAAAGTTTCGCGCAGAGCGGCCATCGTCAGCAGGTTGGCTGAAGAACCGGAGTTGACGAATACGCTGTAATTGACGCCAAGCCAATCAGACCATTCCTGTTCAAACACCGCCACGTTTTGCGACTGCGTGAGGATGGAGTCATCCTGTTCTAGAAAGTCAATCACCGCGTCGAGGTCTTCACGCGCGAAATTATTTTTCATCAACGGCCAGTTGCATGGAGCAGTGGGCGTCGTGGTCTTCGGGGTCATGATCAAAATGGTCCTTTAAACTCAATTGCCTGAAGTTCCGGGCGTTCTTCCGGCAACCAGTCCGTCTGGTTGCCACGCACCAGATTGTAAGCGACGGAGGCGATATTCCGTGGGTTAGGATAGAAGTGCGCTTCCAGCGTGGGTGTGGTCGGGCAGGTCACTGGCGCGAAACCAAGCCGACGGATGCGAATGTCCAGATCGCCTTCAAAGTGCTGCGCCACCCGCGCGGCGATTTCCGCGCTCGCGCCGCAGGTTGTCCAGCCGTTGTCCACGATCACCAATCGCTTGGTTTTGCGTACTGATTCAAAAACTGTTTCCGTGTCCAGCGGGCTGAGCCAGATCGGGTCAATGACTTCGGCGTGGATGCCGACGGTTTCCAGATACCGCTGAGCGCGCAGACATTCGATCTGCATGTAGGAAATTCCCACGAGCGTCACGTCGTCGCCCGCCGCGGTGATGCGTGCCTTGCCGGGAAGCACTTCGTAAACTGACTCAGGCACCGGTCCTCGTTGGTGATGGACGAGCCGGTGTTCGACGTAAATAACTGGATTTTCATCGCGGATGGCAGCAACCAGACATCCTTTCGCATCGTAAGGTGTCGAAGGCGCGACGACTTTCAATCCCGGCACGTGCATGAAGAAGGAGTGAAATGCTTGCGAATGTTGTGCGCCTTGCCCCCAACTGCGACCGATGATCGCGCGCACCACCAGCGGCACAGAAACTTGTCCACCAAACATGTAAGAACTCTTCGCAGCGATATTGACCAACTGGTTCATGGCCAGCATCAAAAAATCCATGCGAATGTGAACATGCACCGGACGCAAACCAGCGAGCGCCATGCCGATGGCGGCGCCGGTCAGAGCGTCTTCGGCGAGCGGCGTGCCGAAAACCCGTTCCGCCCCATACTTTTGCAGCAGCCCGCGCGTCGTGCCCAAAATCGCCTTTGGATCATCCACGTCCAAACCAAACACAGTCACGGAAGGATCGCGACCCATTTCCTGATCCAACGCTTCACGCACGGCGTCCACAAAACCAATCTCCCGCTCTGTCGGCGGCGGTGCGCCGACGGGGTGCTTTGGCTTAGATGACGAAACAACGGCTGGCCCAGATTCCTTGAACACACTCGTATAAAGCTCCTCGGCATCAGGGAATGGGCTCGTTTCGGCGAATTGAATTGCTTCCTGAAGTTCCTTCTCAACCTCAGCTTCGATCTGCAACCGGCGGCTCGCGGGCACTTTCTCGCCAACGGTTTTGAGCGCGTCGTTGTCTTTCCAAACTTGGGCTTCCTTCGCGGTGCGATAGCCGAGATCAAAATCGTCGTTCGGGCCGACGTGTTCTTTCCAGCGATACGTCATGCACTCGAAGAAGACTGGTCCACTGTGGCCGCTACGCATGGAGGTGGCCACGGCGTTCGTCCGCTCAAAAATTTGGGCGGTATCGTTGCCTTCGATCCGCTCCGCCGGAACGCCGTGACCACGCACCATGTTGCCAATCTCCGCCCAATGTTGGCGCTGCCTTTGGTGCGAGTGAATGGCGTACAAATTATTTTCGCAAACAAAAATAAGCGGCAACTTCTTGAGGGCCGCAAAGTTCAGACTCTCGTGAAACGCACCTTCCTCCGTCGCGCCATCGCCCATGAAGCTCACCGCGATGGTCTTTTCGCCGCGTTGCTTTATGGCATAAGCGTAGCCGACGGCTTGCGAAATGGTTGTGGCGACGACAGCGGATGTGCCCATCATGCCTTGCGCGACGTTCGCTAGGTGCATCGAGCCACCCTTGCCTTTGGCGCAGCCCGTGGCCTTGCCGTAAAGCTCGGCGAAAAATCCCTTTAGGTCACTTGTCTTGGCGAGGTAAAGCGCGTGGCTCCGGTATGTGCCGAAAACCACGTCGCCCTTCTGTAACGCCTCGCAAACGCCGACGGAGACCGCTTCCTGCCCGATGGATAGATGCACCGGACTTTTTATTTTATCCGTGGGATAGATGCGGACAACTTCCTCTTCCGCACGACGGACAAGATAAAGCGAGCGATAAATGTTTTCTGAGTTCATGGCATCAAGCTGTGGCGCCGGCTTCCTTGGCGACTTCGCGCCGCCAATGGTCGAGTAGGAAGCTGACGCTTTCCTTGAATGAATATTTGGGTTTCCAGCCAGTGATCGTTTCAAATTTTTCAGTGGAAGGGATTTGCAAAGTCACGTCAGCGGGTCGGAGTAACGCAGGGTCAACGCGGGACGGAATGGGCGTTTTGGCAAGCGACTTAAGTAGGTCGAGAAAGCTGCCTACAGTAATTGTCGTCTTGCCGCCGATGTTGTAAGCCTCGCCCGGTGTGCAATGCAAAGCTGCCTCCCAATACGCCCTCATCGCATCTCGCACGTCAATAATCGTGCGGACGGAATCAAGATTGCCATGCACGAGTTCCTGCTGCAAACCGCGTTCAATGCGCGCCACCTGCCGTGCGAAAGACGTGGCGAACAAGTCCGTACGGCGCGGGTTCAAGTAAGCAAACATCCGGGTGCGGATGATGGCCATCTGGTAGGCGACGAAATATGTGTAGCCCAGCAAATCTTGCGTGACCTTGGAAACGGCGTAGGGGCTGGCAGGTCGGATGGGCGCATCTTCGCGAATTGGCACGTCCTTGGGGTCAACCTGGCCATAGACCTCCGAGGTGCTGCAAATCTGTATGATAGGATTTACTTTGGCCGCGCGAATGGCTTCCAACAAATTTGCGGTTCCTTGAATGTTGTTGTTCAACACCGCGAGCGGCGTCTGAAAAGAGGCGCGGACGTTGGCGTGAGAAGCCAGATGAAACACGGCATCCGGTCGGCTTTTCTCCAAGGCCGCCAGCACTGAACTGAAATCCATCAGGTCGCATTCGTGGACGATGACCTGGTTGCGGATGGAATCCAGATTGTCCCTGACGGTGGTGCTGTGCCAGCGGCTTAACCCGTGAATTTCGACCCCGGGATGATTTTGGGCGATGTGTTCTGCTAGGTAACTGCCGCCAGAGCCGGTGATGCCGGTAATCAAGGCCCGTTTGATCGCCACGCCTTGCTTACTCATAACGCTTGGTTAGCGGGCCTGAGCCACGCCCAATCGTTGCTCGATGTGTGACTATCCCCAGGCCGTGCATAAAATATATCGTGCAACCAATGCGCATAACTGATCGTCAAAATCTGTCACTATTTTGTTTGGAGTCGCCAGCCGTCTCCAGAACGACGAAAATGAGTTTATAGCTGCGCACCAAATCAAGTTCAAGCTCCAATCGTACGCGTGTTGAGAAAGAACACGGAGACGGCGCCTCAGTTTCCTGCGAACAATCGCATTGACAATCATCTGAGTTTAGTGGCAAGTTAGCCCTGACAAGCCCGTGGGGGTCATTCATGCGTCTGACCAAACACATTTACTTCCAGTAATTATGAATCTTAAGACCAGTTGCTTCGTTCTTATGACGTTTTTGTTATTGGCGTTTTGGGCACAAGGTCAACCCTGTGTTCCCGGACCTTCGGGGATGGTAAGTTGGTGGCGGGCCGAAGGTGATGCTACGGATTATGTCGGCACGAATCACGGAACGTTAGCGGGCGATACTACTTTCGACTTGGGAGTCGCGGGGCAGGGATTTGTATATGATGGTAATGGTGACGCGGTTCAGTTGGGCGACGCGGGGAGCTTGCAACTGCAAAACTTCACAATAGAAACCTGGATCAAACGTTCAAGCGACTCAATGGCCACTCTTGACGGGTCGGGTGCTGGCATGCTGTTTTCCTACGGCTTCGGCGGTTACGGTTTGGGGGTAGATAATGGAGGTAGTCTATTATTGGCGAATGTAAATATTGTTAACTCATACTCGATCGCTTCTATCACTAATACTGACTGGCACCATGTAGCGGTGACCAAATCTGGATCGACGGTGGTGTTTTATGTCGATGGAGTAGCCTACGCCCACCCCTCTTTTGGCTCCTCCTTCACGTTTTCGACACAGGCGGCGATTGGGGCACGAGGGGATAACCTGGCCGCCAGTTTTTTTGGCTCAATAGATGAGTTGGCAATATACAACCACGCGCTTTCGGCGATTGAACTCCAAGCTATTTACAACGCCGGTAGCGCGGGCAAGTGCGTATCCCCTGGGCCACCTTTCATTTTCGTGCATCCGACCAGTCAAACAGTTATTGTCGGCGAATCGGCGATCTTTTCCGTGGTGGCTGATGGCCCTCAACCGTTAAGCTATCAGTGGCTTTTCAATACAACCAACACAATCGGCGGTGCCACCAATGCCTCGTTGACACTCACCAACGTCCAACTGACGCAAGGCGGCATTTACGCGGTCCAAGTGAGCAATACAAATGGCCCGGTTGTCAGTTCCAACGCGGTTCTGACGGTTAATCCACCACCTCCTTGCGTGATTGCGCCTTCGAATTTGGTGAGTTGGTGGCAGGGCGAAGGAAATGCATCGGACAGTGTCAACGGCAATAACGGCACCTTGGCGGGTAACACGGCTTTCGGAGCGGCTCGAGTCGGGCAGGGATTTATATTTGATGGCAACGGCGACGCAGTTCAGTTGGGCAATCCTGGGAGCTTGCAGTTGCAGGATTTCACGGTCGAAACGTGGCTGACGCGTTCTAGTGCTTCGTTAGCGACTCTTGGTGGAGCGGGCGCTGGCATGCTCTTTTCATATGGCTCCGGCGGTTATGGCTTTGGAATGAATAACAGCGGTTTCTTATTTCTGGCGAAAGTAAATGTTATTAACTCAGGTTCGGGCGCGCGTGTCGCTGATACTAACTGGCACCATGTGGCGGTTACCAAATCCGGAACGAATGTGTTCTTCTATATCGATGGTGTTGGTTACTCCCTTCCGTCTTTTAGCTCCACCTTTACGTTTTCTACATCGGCGGCGATTGGAGCGCGCGGTGATAATCTAACGGCCAGTTTTTTTGGTTCAATCGACGAATTGGCGGTGTATAATCGCGCTCTTTCGACGAATGAAATCCAAGCCATCTACCTTGCTGGAGGCACTGGTAAGTGCGGGCTGCCACCCGCGATCCTGACCCAACCGCAAAGCCGCACGGTTCGCGTAGGCACCAATGTCACACTCAACGTGGTGGCGGCAGGGACGTCGCCGTTGGGTTACCAATGGTGGTTTAACGCCACGAATCTCCTTATTGGAGCGACCAATTCATCGCTGATTCTATCCAACGTTCAACCCGCCACGAATGGGAATTACAGCGTGGTAGTCAGCAACAGCATCAACTCCGTCACCAGTGCGCCGGCGAACTTAAGCGTGCGCTATGTTTTTGTCTTCGGAAACGGTCAACTCCTCACCAACGCTGAACACTCGTTTATCAATTCGGCGACCATCCAACTCCAAACCTTTTTCACCAACGGAACCATTTTTTACACCTTGGACGGCTCCCAGCCGAGTTTTGATTCGACTCAATACGCCGGGTCATTCATTGTAACAAATTCCTCTCTTCTTCGGGTCATCACGTACAGTGCGGACTTTTTCCAGTCTTGGGAAGCTGGTCCGATCACATTGACCATCATTCCGACCTATTCGCTCACGGCGACAACGGCGGGTGGAGGAACGGTTTCGGTTAATCCAACCAACGGCCCCTACGCGAGCAATAGCGTGGTCAATGTCACCGCCACGCCGACCAACGGGTGGACGTTCCTCGGCTGGACGGGCGACGCCAGCGGCACCAACACGACGATCGGTGTGACGATGAACCGAAATGAATTTGTGCAGGCGCTATTTGGCACGGGGTTGGGCACGTCGGTGGCTGGTAACGGCACCGTTACTTTCATTCCATCCATATTCCCTCCGGGTTCACTATATCCCTTTGGCACAGTGGTGCAGGTCGTTGCAGTTCCGCAATCCGGAAACTACTTTGCTTTATGGGGAAACGCCGCCAGTGGCACCACCAATCCCTTGAACTTTGCGATGACCAAGGCCAGCCCGACCATTTCTGCGCTATTCGCTTCACTAAATGCCGTCGAATTCGCGCTAACGGTCATCCCCAATGGTTTTGGTCAGGTGACAGTCAGTCCGCGCGCCAACCGATACACCAACGGGCAGAACGTCACTTTGATAACCGTGCCGGATACCGGACGGCAGTTTATTGATTGGAGCGGAGATGCCACGGGCACGAACAGTCCATTGAACGTTCTGATGAACCAGAGCAAAACGATTCTGGCGAATTTCAGCGGGCCGCCCAGCTTAACTGTCGACCCTGAAGGGTTGGACGAACAAGGCTTACACCTGACACTGACAGGTGATTCCGGAGGCCATTACCGAATCGACACCTCCACGAATTTGGTGGTGTGGACGGCACTGCTGACGTTAACGAATGCCTCTGGCACTGTGCAATTCACTGACATTTCAGCCACGAATTCAACTCTGCGATTTTACAGAGCGGTGGGAGTCCGCTAGCATGTTATCTTGGCCACACTCATGGTTTCCCAATTGGCAGTGTCCTTGTGCAAGCGCAAGCATATAACCGCAATTCAAGTAAACCCAAGTTGCGCTTAATTCTCTCTGAAAACGAGAAATTTCCAAAAGTTGTGGATGGCGGGGGGTGGAGGGCATCCCAAGGGTAAATGTGTTTACGCTGCTATTGCCTTGGGGTTGAGTTCGACACCATCGACGAACTTCACTCCCGCGATCACG